>DAOVTY010000252.1 GCA_030632865.1 Bacteroidota bacterium | reverse complement strand
TTAAACTCGTCGAAAGCACGATTGGCACAAGCCGAAGCACAGCAAATAGAACGTAAACTTGCGTACACAAGAAGTAAAAAATTGTATGATAAAGGAACTATTGCAGTTTCAGAATTCGAATCGGCAGAGGCAGTTTATAAGGTTTCGGCAGCCGAGGTTAGAGCAGCAGAATATTCAGTAAAAAGTTCAGAAGCAACTGTTTCTGAGGCAAAAGAGCAACTTACAAAAACAAAAATATATGCGCCAATTTCGGGAACTGTGGCAGCATTAAATGTTGAGTTGGGCGAGCGTGTGGTTGGGACAAATATGTACGCCGGAACTGAAATGATGATAGTTGCGAATTTGGAAAGAATGGAAGTTCAGGTTGAGGTAAATGAAAATGATATTGTTAAAGTTGCAAAATACGATACGGCAATGGTAGAAGTTGACGCGTACTTAAACCGTAAATTTAAAGGTATTGTTACTGAGATTGCAAACTCGGCAAGCACAACAGGAACCACTGCCGACCAGGTTACAAATTTCGATGTGAAAGTGTTTTTATTGAAGGATTCGTATGCCGATTTAATCGATTCAACTTCGGGCAATTATTATCCTTTCCGCCCTGGAATGTCGGCAACAGTTGATATTTTAACCGAAACCCGCGAAGATGTTATTTCGGTGCCAATTTCGGCAGTAACTACCCGGATTAAAAAAGAGGATGGCGGCACAAAAGAAGTTGAAGATGAAACTGAAACTCCTGATGATGCTGAAGAAAAAGAGGTTGTTGAGCGCGAAGAAAAACAGGAAGTTGTATTTATCTTTAAAGATGGTCTGGTTAACAAAGTAGAGGTATTAACTGGAATCCAAGATAATAACAGCATTGAAATTTTAGAAGGAGTAAACGAAGGTGACGAAATAGTTGTTGCACCATACAACGCTATAAATAAAACACTTAAAGATAGCATGATGGTTAAAAAAGTTAAAGAAGAAGAGCTCTTTAATGTGAAAAAATAGTTTGACTATATTATCAGAAAAGGGCATTTTCATTTATTAATGGGAATGCCCTTTTTTAATTTATACAAGTTGATTGATTTTCTTGTTTTTTTGTATATTTAATTCCCAATTTTTAACAATGAATGTATTAAAAAATCACCTTTACGAAATAATTTTTGAAGCGGACACTAAAAAAGGAAAATTTTTTGATGTCGCTCTTTTAGTTGTAATTCTGATTAGTGTTGCACTGGTAATGCTCGAAAGTGTGCCTGTTATCCAACAAAATAATCAGCAACTCTTAAAAATTTCAGAATGGGCTATTACAATTATTTTTACCATAGAATATACAATGCGGATAATAATTGTAAAAAAACCATTTCGATATATTTTTAGCTTTTACGGCATTATCGATTTTCTATCAGTAATTCCAACTTATTTGAGTTTAATAATTATTGGTTCTCAAAGCCTTGTTGTAATTCGTGTTCTCAGGCTACTCCGAGTTTTTAGAATATTGAAACTTACCCGATACACCCAAGCCGGAAAAAGTCTGGCTCGTGCAATGTGGAGTAGCAGGGCAAAAATTAGTGTTTTTGTTTTTTTTGTTATCATTATTGTAGTAATTGTAGGAACAATTATGTATTTGGTTGAGGGAGACGGACATGGTTTTACAAGTATTCCTCGCAGCATTTATTGGGCAATTGTAACACTTACCACGGTTGGTTATGGCGACATTAGCCCAGAAACAGCACTCGGACAGTTTTTAGCAAGTATTGTAATGATTATGGGTTATGCGATAATTGCAGTTCCTACAGGAATTGTAACCGCCGAAATTATTAAACCTTCATTTAGAAATAATACACAAGTTTGCCCTGAATGCCTGCATGATTCGCACGAAGACGATGCAACTTTTTGTAAAAAATGCGGCAGCAAAATAAACGAATAATGGTATAAAAAAAGGAAGTTTAGTCTAATTATAGTCTAAATTTTACTTCCATAATTAAAAGCTTTTTGTTACAGTTAACAACATCTAAACAATTGTGAATATTTAAGTGTCTCTTATATAATTCATAGTTTTTCAAAAAACTACTTTTGCAAGCATGAAATAAAGTTTATTTAAACAAGTATAATGAGGCAGTATTTAAATTTATTAGAAACTATTTTAAAAGAAGGCACCGCGAAAAAGGATAGAACAGGAACCGGTACAATTAGCCGTTTTGGTCATCAAATAAGGTTCGATTTGAACGAAGGATTTCCGATGGTTACAACAAAAAAACTACATCTTAAATCAATTGTTCACGAGTTGCTTTGGTTTATTGCCGGCGACACAAATAATAAATATTTACAAGATAATGGGGTTCGAATATGGAACGAGTGGGCAGACGAAGATGGCGATCTAGGTCATATTTATGGTTACCAGTGGCGCAGTTGGCCCACTCCAGATGGAAAACATATAGACCAAATTACCAAAGTTGTGAATTCAATTCAGGAAAACCCCAACTCGCGCCGCCACATTGTAAGTGCATGGAATGTTGGAGAGTTAGATAAAATGAATTTACCGCCCTGCCATATTCTTTTTCAGTTTTATGTTGCCGATGGAAAACTTTCGTGCCAATTGTACCAGCGCAGTGCCGATGCATTTTTAGGAGTTCCGTTTAACATCGCATCGTATGCACTTTTAACTTTAATGATGGCACAAGTTACTGGATTACAACCCGGTGATTTTGTACACACTTTTGGCGATGCTCACATCTATTCAAACCACTTGGAGCAGGTGAAATTACAATTATCGCGCAAGCCTTTTTCTTTACCAACTTTGAAAATAAATCCAGAAATTAAAAATATTTTTGATTTCAAATTCGAGGATTTCGAACTTGTAAGTTACCAGGCTCATCCGCATATTAAAGGAAAAGTTGCAGTTTAGATTAAAAATATGATTCAAAAAAACATATCAATAATAGTAGCAATTGCTGAGAATTTTGCAATTGGGAAAAACAACGATTTACTATTTCATCTCCCAAATGATTTAAAACATTTTAAAGAGATAACCAGCGGGCACACAATTATTATGGGGCGAAACACTTTGCTTTCGTTACCGAAATGGCCACTGCCAAATCGCAGACACATTGTAATAACCGATAAAAAAGATGACGTTTTTCAAGGTTGTGAAACTGTTTTTTCTATTGACCAGGCCATTGGAAAAGTAAAAAATGAAGAGGAAGCTTTTATAATTGGAGGTGGAATGATTTACCGACAATTTTTCCCGGTTGCAGGTAAACTTTATTTAACACTGGTGCATAAACCATTTGATGCAGATGTGTTTTTCCCTGAAATAGATTATACTGAATGGAGCGAAATTTCGTGCGAAGATTTTCAGGATGATAAAAATGGATTTAAATATTCTTATTTGAATTTAGAGAGAAAATAAAAGAAAGTAATCAGTTTTCTGCAAGAAGAATAAAAGAATCTTAAAGAAAATTAAAATCTAATTCCTTAAATTATGAATTCAAAACTACTAATTTCAATAACCTTGATTATTGCAAGTACTTTTGCATCTGCACAAAATAAACCACTTCTTAGTTTAAAATACGAGCAAAACTACACGCCAACATATTACGAAGTTGTTGAAATGTACAATCTTCTTGATGCAAATTACGAGAATGCAAAACTAATTGACGTGGGATTAACCGACAGTGGAAAACCACTGCATACATTTATTATAAACAATGAAAATGTGTTTGATTCAAAAAAAATAAAAGCACAAGGAAAATCAGTTTTATTGATTAATAACAGCATTCATCCGGGCGAGCCAGCCGGGATTGATGCCAGTTTACAATTTGCCGACGATATTTTAAGAAATAAAAATGGAATGGCCTCTCTACTTAAAAACACGGTAATTGTTATAATTCCGGCATACAGTATTGGAGGACTTTTAAACCGCAGTGCTTATAATCGTTCCGGCCAAACTACCCCTTACGAAACAGGTTTTAGGGGAAATGCAGCTAACCTCGACCTTAACCGCGATTTTACAAAATGCGACTCGGAAAATGCGAAAAACTTTGTTAAACTTTTTCAAAATTGGGATCCAGATATTTTTTTAGATACACACACAACAAATGGTTCAGACCATCAATACAGCGTAACATTAATTGCACCGCAGCCAGATATGTTTCCACCAACACAGGAGAAATTTTTGCGCGAAAAAATGATTCCGGAACTATTTAGCAAAATGAAACAGGGAGAATATGAACTAATACCGTATGTAAGTTGGATGCACCGCGACCCAAAATCTGGGATTAAAATGACTCAGGAAAGTGCACGTTATTCATCAGGGTTTGCCAGCCTTTTTAATTCCTACGGAATGATGACCGAAAATCATATTTATAAACCTTACGCCGACCGTGTAAAATCTTGTTACCAATTTATTGATGTGCTTGCGAATTTCACATCAGAAAATGC
>DAOVTY010000001.1 GCA_030632865.1 Bacteroidota bacterium | reverse complement strand
GATTACCTTTTAACTATTTTCGTAATATATATAGGCGCTATTAAATTGTTATATATTCTTACTTTTTTGAGATCGCATAATTGTATGCGTATTTTTTATTTTTGAATCTAGGCGCAGGCTTAGTTAACGCAAACTCAGGTTCGTGAAAGCAGTTGGCAAATGGTAAAGTATCTAATTTAATCGAGATTTTATGATATAGAATTTGGTAAGTCAGGACTTAAATTTGTGTTTGCGATTCACAAAGAATTTTCATGCGATTATGAAAAATATAAAATATTTGTATCAGGTAATATTATAAAAAAAATCTCTAATATTTGCAAAATCGATTGATAAGCCGGATCCAAAAATACAGATTTTAAAAATTAACAGAGGTTTGAATTCCTACGGAGAAGCATTATTGGTTTTAAATAAAGAGGCACAAAAAATGAGGGAATATGCCTGATGGCATTCATTAATTAATCTTCTAATCTCGAAATTTATTTTAAACTTTAAACACTTCAATTTTTAATTGCTATTTATTGATAAATTTTTTGGTAAATTTAACAGGCTTTAAAAGTTCATTAATAAATATTTTTTCATGAAACGAGCATCCGTCAGCTGACGGACACAGGGGTGTGATTATGGGCGATTTCCATATGATACTTTTGAAAATAAACAATTATAAATATATGAAAAACGAAGATTTAAATCGTAGGAATTTTCTTTCTAAAACAACTTTAGGAGCTGCTGGTATAATAAGTGCCGCCAGTTTAATTAGTTCTTGCACCAACTCAAAATCGACAAAAGAAGAAGCTAAATTGCCAGAGTTACTTGATCAGGCACCTGATGGAAAAGTTATAAAAGCTGGATTAATTGGTTGCGGTGGACGAGGAACCGGTGCGGCCGTTAATTTTTTAGATGCCGGACCTAATTTGCAGATAACTGCTGTTGGTGATGTATTTCAAGATAAAGTTGACAGTTTTCGTGCTAAGTTAAAAGAGGAAAAGAGCATCGAAATTGCTGATGAAAATTGTTTTGTAGGTTTCGACAGTTATCAAAAAGTAATTGATTCGGGAGTTGATATGGTTATACTTTGCACACCTCCACATTTTCGTCCTGCGCATGTTGAAGCTGCGATAAATGCAAGAAAACATGTTTTTATGGAGAAACCGGTTGCTGTAGATCCGGTTGGTGCTCGTTCTGTTTTAGCATCATCTAAAAAAGCAGAGTCGTTGGGTTTGTGTATGGTTAGCGGTACAATTAGACGTGTGCAAAAAGATTATATGGAAACGCACCGCCGCGTCGCAAATGGTGAAATTGGTGAAATTGTTGGTGCTAATATTATTCGTAATGGCGGTGCATTGTGGTACAGAAATCGTAAACCCGAATGGACTGACATGGAATATATGTTGCGAAACTGGGTGAATTTTACATGGCTCTCGGGTGACCATATTACGGAGCAATTTATTCACGAAATTGATGCAATGAGTTGGCACATGGGAAAAGTTCCAAAAAGTGCAATTGGCTGGGGAGGCCGACAACGAAGAGTGACAGGTGACCAGTATGATTTTTTTAGTATTGAATATGTTTATGAAAATGGTGTGCGAGCACATTGTGCAGCAAGGCAAATTAACGGATGCACAAACCGTAAAGTTCAACAAATAAACGGAACAAAAGGATTTGCCGATGCATCCGGCAAAATTTTTGATTTGCACGGAAATGTAATCTGGAAATATCCTCATCCAGAAGAAGGAGACTCTGAATCAGAATGGAAAGTAACTAACCCATTTGTACAAGAACATATAAATTTGGTGACTGCAATTAGAACCGGAAATACAATTAGCGATGCCGAAGCTCAAGTAAATTCAACGTTGATGACTATTATGGGAAGAATTTCGGCATATACTGGAAGAGATGTTACATGGGAAGAAATGCTAAATTCAGATTTATATTTGGGCCCTAAAGTTTATGTAATGGGAATGGTTCCCGGGATTCCTGAGCAAATTAGATTAGCAGGAGTAGCAAATAAAGCAATTTAATTTGTGAGTTTCGAGTTTGAGTTAAAATGTAAAATTTAAAGCTATTCAAAATGAAAACTATAATTGTTTTTTTTCTTTCAATATTTATCATTGGAATTACCAACGCACAACAGCCACTTTTCAAATTTGGAAAAGAAGTTGGTCTTGATAAAGTTAATTTCGACAAAAAAGTAAAAAGCGAATCTATTCAATGGATTCAGGTAAATACCGAGACAAAAACATGGAAAATTGTTGATAACCAATTAATATGCTCTGGCCATCCGATTGGTGTTATCCGCTCAGAAAAAAAGTATGAAAATTTTTTAATGCACATTGAATGGAGACACATGGAAGCCGGTGGTAATTCGGGTACTTTTGTGTGGAGCAATGCTGAGCCTGGAAAAAATAGATTGCCAAATGGTGTTGAAGTTCAGATGCTAGAATTAGACTGGGTTGAACAACATATTAAAGAAGGTGTAAAACCTCCAATTGCATATGTTCATGGCGAAGTTTTTGGTGTTGGTGGAGTTGAAATTGTTCCTGACACGCCGCGTGGTACACGAAGTAAATCTATAGAAAACCGCTGCAAAGGGATAGGGGAGTGGAACACTTACGATGTTGTTTGTGTTGATGGAACAATCAAGCTTTCGGTAAATGGAAAGTTTGTAAATGGTATTTCCAAAGCATCTCAAAAGAACGGTTATATCTGTCTTGAATCAGAAGGCGCTGAAATACATTTTCGAAATATTAAAATTATTGAGTTGCCATAGATTTTACCAATCAATCGGCTCCGGATGAATAGTTGAGATATAACCAAACTTTTCTTTTATAGCCAATTCAACAGTATTGCAAATTTCGTGAGCTTCGTTAAGTTGCATTTCCGGCGGTAGCTTTATATGGCAACTCATTTCGGTGTGGTTACCATAATTGTGCAAATGAATATGATGTATATGCAACTTTGTTTTACAGGCTTTTTGTGCAGTTTCTCGAATTGAAAGTAGAAGATCGTCGGAAGGTCGCTCACCCAATAGCGATTTTATCTCTTTCGAAAGAATTTCAAAACTGGCGTATCCTATCATTATTGCCACTATAAATCCTAACACGGCATCGGTCCACCAAAAATATTTGCCAACAGCAATCCCAATTAAAATTACCACCGACGAAAGTGCATCGGTGCGATGATGCCAACCGTCGGCTCTTAAAATTGAGGAGTTGGCTTTTTTTGCTGCCCAAAATGCATATTGTGCCATTCCCTCTTTTACCAAAATGGAAACAATAGTTACTATCCATGCGATAGTTCCAAAAACTGTTTTCTCGTGTGTGCCAAATTTTTCTATTGAACTAACAATAAAATCGAATGCAACAATAGCAAGCAAAACTCCTATAATAATTGCTGCAATATGTTCTGCTCTACCATGTCCAAACGGGTGTTCTTCATCGGCTGGTTTCTGCGAAATCTTTCCACCAATTAATACAATAACCGACGAAACAGAATCGGAAAGAGTGTGCCATGCATCGGCAATTAAAGCAATGGAGCCCGTTACAATACCTGCCCAATATTTTAAAACAAACAAGAAAATATTTCCAATAATAGAGAGCCAGCCTTCGCGTGAAATATATTTATTTATGTCTTTCATGAAGTTTAAATATACAAAAACAGTTATTTAAAAGAAAAGTTTAATTGTTCTGATGTAATACGAAAATTCAAAATACAATTACTTTTGTTCAAAATTACAAACTATGCACATACATGCAGTAACCTAATAAAAAGAAGGCTATCTAGTTTCAACCAAGCACAAATAAATTACTTTAATCTGTTGTATGAATTTAATTGCATATCTACCCTCTTATTTTTTCTGTATTAACTTATTTAATTCAGATTTATAGTTTCTTCCAACCGGTAATTTCTTCTTGTTAATTTCAACAAATCCAGCTCCTATAGATTCTATTTTAGGAATGGAAACAATATAACTTCTATGAATTTGTATAAAGTTTTTTTCTGATAAGCTTTCAGCAAGATTACTGATTCGTTCTTTGGTAACTATCTTTTTTTCGATTGTAAATACAATTACGTAATCTCCTAAACTTTCAAAATAGAGAATATCTGATAAATTTATTTTATGGTGCTTTTTATCTGCTTTCAAAAAGATGAAATCGCGTTGTTTAGAAATTGGGTCAGCAATATCCTGGTTATTGTTTTTAATTACACTTTGTTCCAAATAATTATTAATTGCTTTTGTAAATCGCTCAAACGAAATTGGTTTTAGAAGATAATCAACAACATTTAATTCAAAAGCATCAACAGCATAATCGCGATACGCGGTTGTAAATATAACTTTCGGCGGGTGTGCCAGCGAACGTACAAAATCTACTCCCGTAATTTGTGGCATCTGAATATCGCAAAATATTAAATCTATTTTTTCTTTCGAAATAATTGACATCGCTTCAAGTGCATTTCCACATTCGGCTATAATTTCGAAATCAGTAAACGCCGAAAGGTGCTTTCGAATTATTCTTATTGCAATTGGTTCATCGTCTATAATAATGCATTTGTACATATTTTAATTCTATAATTGCAGAGTTAAATTTACCAAAAAAGTTTCAGCATAATTGTTAATAGAAAGAATGTATTTTTCGGGATACATTAAATTCAATCGTTGTTTTACGTTATTTAAGCCAATTCCTTTCGAGTAGTTTTTATCCTTTTTTATATTTGGATTCTTTGTATTTTCAATATTGAAGATCAGATTATTTCCAGTCAGCAAAATTTTAATTTTCACGGTTGCAATTCCTGGATAATTGCTTACTCCATGTTTAAAAGCATTCTCTACAAATGGCAAAATAATTAATGGAGCAATACTTAAATTATTTGTATTCTCCGGAAAATTAAGCTCCAGGTTTAATTTTTCTGAGTATCTAATTTTCTCAATCTCTATATAATTTTTAAGATTATGTATTTCTTCCGAAAGCGACACCCGTTTTTCATTACAACGATATAAAATGTAGTCGAGAATTTCTGAAAGCCTCAAAACCAAATCGGGTGCTTTGTTCGATTTTTCGAGTGTTAACCCATATAAATTATTGAGTGTATTAAAAAGAAAATGTGGGTGAATTTGCGCTTTTAATAATTTCAACTCGGCTTCTTTTAGCTTTAGTTCTGTCTCTAGTTTTAGGTTGTCTAGCTCTCTGTTTTTCTTTTGTATTTGAAAAGAATGCCGTACTAATTTTATTGCGGTTGCCACAATTATAATGAAGTAAAGACCTACAAATAATAGTACTGCATCGAATGACGACGGATCCATTTTATACATCTGATAATTACTGATAAAAACAAAAATAGATAGAGTAATTATTAATTCGAGCCATATTGAAATAACAAATGTGTAAAATGATAAAAGAATAAATTTTGAATATTTTTTTGTGAAAAGATATCGCGGAATTAAATAGTAGTTTATAAAATAAGTAGTTGCAATTGATAGAGGAAATAACATTGATGCAAAAATTATTGTATCCGAATATTCGCGATTTGCACGTCCGTAAAAAACAACAAAGAAAAAATATGCCACCATCCAAAAAAGGATATGACTGAGAATACGGGAAATTATTGAGTTGCGTAATTTTTGCATTTCTTGAAATAATATTTTCGACGAAAAATTACATCTTTTTTTACTATAAACAATTTTTATCGATGAACTGCACAATCTTAATTGAAAACGACAAAGAATTACTATGTTGTAGTATGAATTTGATTTATAGTTGTTTTAGTGTGTTTTCAGGTAATTAATCGATTTAATTTTGTCGTAAATATTGAATCAATTAAAATTGTTTCAGTATAAATTTAAAACTAAAAATGATGAGTTTATTTGAATTATTTAAAATGGGTGGAGTTCAATTTATGACAGTTGTAACTATTCTAGGAGTTGCCATGATTTTTTATTCAGTAAAAAGTATAATCAATGTACTTGTAAAAAATGATTATAGTGGTAAGGGCGTAAATTACATTATTATGTACGGAAGTCTTGCATTTATTATTGGTTTGTTAGGGCAGGCAGTTGGTGTGTTTGCTGCCTTTGCTGCTATTCAGGCTGCCGGAGATGTCTCTCCTGCCCTTATTGCAGGCGGATTAAGAGTTAGCATGATTGTCCCTTTATATGGATTATTTTATTTTATTCTGTCAATTCCTGTTTGGATGGTTTTGAGAGAGAAAATTAAACGTAAAAAATAGATTTTCAGAAAACAATTAAAACAGGTCAATCTTTAGTGGGTTGGCCTATTTTATTTTACTCGAAACTTTTCCAATAATTTTATTCAAGAAAGGAATTTTGTTCAACTTAGAAAATAGGCTGCCTTTTCCGTAATGTAACAGAATATTGCGAGTATAAATAAATAATCCCAAACTGTGAGCGGCAAACAAAACAGGGTCGAGCCGCGAAATAGAATAAGTAAAAATCATTAACGAACCAGCAGTGCTTATTATCCAAAAGCCAAGTGGCAGAACCGATTCCTTTCTGTTTTCAGAATAAATCCACTGATAAAAAAAACGCGAAATAAAAACAAGATGTGCAGTAATTCCCCAGATCAACCAAAATATTGATATATCTTTATTATTGAAAATTGTGCTGAAATTGTCTGATAGAAATAACCACCCAAGGTAACTCAATGGAATAAAAATTGCTAAAACTTTTACAGCCCAGTACATTTTAGTCCATGCTTTTTTTAATTGAAGATTGCGAATGTAAATACTGTAAACTAAAAACTGACCTACAACAATGGCAAAATCATTACGAAGAATTCCGTATGTTAGCATTATAATAGATGCCAGTAAACTTATTTGCCAGTAAATTGCCGGAGAAATAACTTCACCTTCTTGTTCTGATTTAAACCACTGAGCAATCGTTCTCATAAAAAAAAGCGCTTGTGCTAAAAATCCTAATCCAATTATTACATAATTTTCCATTAATTTATAAGTAAGGGGCAAATATAGTAATAAAGACTTTTGAAAAATAAAATAAGAGAACTGGTTATAAATCTTTGAGTTTTCCGAAGGCTTCTTTGGCAGCTTTTTGATGTGCTTCTTTTTTTGAAGTCCCTGATCCACTACCTAACTGTTTATTATTTATCTTAACAACTGCTTTAAATACCGGCTGTTTATAATTTTCCGAAGGTTCTTCAACCGTTTCAAAAGTTATCTCTTTTCTATTCTTTTGACTCCACTCAATTAGCTGGCTTTTATAGTTTGAATCGCTCTGTTCAACTTCGTTAAGATCTACAAAAGTGAGTATTTTTTTAATTACAAAAAACTTAGCAGTTTGATAGTCTTTATCCAAATAAATAGCACCAATTAGAGCTTCTAGTACATCGCCAAAAATATGACTCTTTTTAATGCTAGAGGTTGTTTTTGCATCAATAAAAACGTTTAACCCCATCTCGAAAGTAAGATTGGTGAGAAAGGTGCGATTAACTAATTTTGAACGTGTTTTAGTAAGAAAACCCTCATCTTCTTGAGGGAAACGGTTGTATAAAAAATCGGCAATTATGGAACCTAAAACAGCATCTCCCAAAAACTCTAGACGCTCATTGTTTACAAAGTTTCCTTGAGAATCAACAGTTGAAGCCGATTTATGCATAAAAGCTAGGTCATACAATTTAAGATTTTGAGGATAAAAACCTATGAGACCCTTTAAAAACAAATAAAACTCTTTCCGATCAGACGAAAAGAGTTTTACTCGTTGTACTATTCTTTTAACCACAGTTTCCTACAGTTTTTTAAATACTACTGTTGCATTGTGCCCACCAAAACCAAATGTATTGCTAATTGCAATATTAACTTCCCTTTCTTTGGCAGTATTGAATGTGAAATCCAATTTATTATCAACCTCAGGATCATCTGTAAAATGATTAATTGTAGGCGGTACAATATTGTTATTAATTGCCAAAATACAAGCTAGCCCTTCAACTGCACCGGCTGCACCAAGTAAATGGCCAGTCATCGATTTTGTTGAACTAATACTTAATTTGTAAGCATGGTCGCCAAAGGTTTTTAAAATTGCCTTTGGTTCAGCAATATCTCCAAGCGGAGTAGAAGTGCCATGAACATTAATGTAATCAATTTCTTCACGGTTCAATCCTGCATCTTCCAATGCCCATTTCATAACTAAATTTGCACCTCTTCCTTCTGGGTCAGGAGCAGTCATATGAAATGCATCAGCAGACATACCTCCACCAGCCATTTCTGCATAAATTTTGGCACCTCGCTTTTTAGCACTTTCGTACTCTTCGAAAATAAATGCTGTCGAACCTTCGCCCATTACAAAACCATCACGGTCTTTATCAAATGGACGCGAGGCAGTTTTAGGATCATCATTGCGAGTTGATATTGCTCTCATAGAGTTGAACCCGGCAATGCCAGCTTCGTTAACTCCTGCCTCAGAGCCACCAGTTAGCATAATATCTGCTTTTCCCATGCGAATCATGTTAAAAGCGTCAATCATTGCATGCGATGCTGATGCACAAGCACTAACAGTAGTATAATTAGGTCCTCTAAAACCATACTTAATAGAGAGTAATCCTCCTGCAATATTAGCAATCATTTTAGGGATAAAATACGGAGAGAACCTTGGTCTTTCTTCTTTATATGCTCTACTTTCTTCAAAAAAAGTTTGAAGACCACCAATTCCGGCACCCCAAATAACCCCAACTCTGTCACCATCAATTTTTTCAATATCCAGACCAGAATCCTTTATGGCACCATCAGTACTGGCAAATGCGAATTGTGTGTACAAATCGTATTTACGAGCATCTTTACGCTCCATAAACCGGGTTGCATCAAAATCCTTTACCTCGCATGCAAACTTTGTTTTTTGCAGCGACGCATCGAAACGTGTGATTGGGCCAGCTCCGCTTACTCCATTTTTGAGGTTATTCCAATACTCTTCTACAGAGCTTCCCAATGGATTTACAGTTCCAATACCAGTTATAACTACCCGTCTTAATTCCATAAATGAATGTTATGTGAAATTTACTTAACTGCTGCTTCGATGTGTGAAACAGCTTCTCCTACTGTAGAAATCTTTTCAGCTTCATCATCTGGAATAGCAAGGTCGAATTCCTTTTCGAATTCCATAATTAATTCTACTGTGTCGAGTGAATCGGCACCCAAATCATTAGTGAAAGATGCTTCAGTGGTTACTTCACTTTCGTCAACTCCTAATTTATCCACGATTATTGCTTTTACTTTTGCTGCAACGTCAGACATAATTTTAAAATTTTGATTAATACTTAAATTTGTTTTTAAATAATTCGCTGCAAAGTAATACATTTACACGCTATATCTCAAAGAAAAAAATTAAAAAAGATGTTAACTTGAATTATAAGTAAGATATAATGTACTTGATTTGAATACTTTATTCAAATGTTCGATACTTTAAAGAATTGTTAAAATGGAAATAAAAAAGATTGCAATATTTGCCTCGGGCTCGGGTACTAATGCACAAAATATAATAGAGTATTTTTCTGAAAATGAGAAAGTTAAAGTAGATTCTATTTGGACTAATAAAAAAAATGCCTATGTTTTGCAGAGAGCAAAAGAGTTTGGGATAAAAACATTTATTTTTGATAAAAATGAGTTTGTAAATGGTAATTTTATTGTTAAAAAGTTAATTGAGCGCGGTATAGATTTAATAGTTTTGGCAGGTTTTTTATGGCTACTTCCTTCAAATTTAACTGAAACCTTTAAGATTATAAATATACATCCGGCACTTTTACCTAAATATGGTGGGAAAGGAATGTATGGAATGAATGTTCATAATGCAGTTGTAGAAAACAGAGAAACGGAGTCTGGAATTTCTATTCATTTTGTAAACGACAAATATGACGATGGAGAGATGATATTTCAAGTAAAATGCCCTGTTCTTCCAACAGATTTGCCAAATGACGTTGCAAATAAAATTCACAAATTAGAGTACAAACACTTTCCTGAAGAGATCGAGAAAGTTCTTTTACGCTCCTATTAAATCAATATATTCATTAATATATGTTAAATATAAACGATTTATCGACTGATTATTCGATTGCTGGTTAATAAAGTTTACATTTTAACATTCTCTGTTAAATATTGTTAAGTTAATAATTCATAGAATTTCAATAAAACTATCTTTGTTGCATGAGTCGAAAAATGCTAATAACATTAATTGTCGTTATGGTAGCGGTGCTTACAGGTTTGATATTAGTTCAAACTAGCATGATAAAATCTGCTTCAGACATACGAGAAGAGCAGTTCAATAGATATGTTACGAGTGTATTGTTTATTGTCTCTAATCAGTTAGATCAGTTTGAAGAAAGGGAAGCACGAAATAACGCATGGCAACAGAAGCTCCCAATAGAAACAAAAATGCCTGAAAATCTTAATACTTTTCCAAGGAACAAAAATGTACAAAGTTCACTAAGTTTTGGGATTACCGTTATAGAGCAAGCATCTAGCAGATTTATTGAGGAAGGATATAGATTAGCGATTAGCGATACAAGTTCTCTTTCTGCCAGCGATTCGTTAGGAATTGCACAACTATTTGTTAGAGAACAAAGAAGACGGCATGAATTATGGCTAAAAAATGATTCATGGAAAACATACAAAATATTTCTTGAAGGACGCACTATAACTGAGAGAATCGATTCCGCTTTTTTAGATAATATTATAAAAGCAGCATTTGCTGAGACCGGAATTGAGATTGATTTTAAATATGCCATAAAAAATGCAAATCTAGGTAAAGAGAAGATAATATTCGGCAATCTTGATTATTACCCAGGAAGAAATGAGGAATTTGTTCAACGTCTATTTCAATACGATTTTGATGGACCTAAACCTAATTATCTAAATATATATTTTCCAAAACGATCTGGTTATCTTTTAAAAGCTACTGGGATTTCAATTCTCCCGACTATTATTCTTACTGCATTTTTAATTGCCATTTTTGTTTATACAATTATGGTAATATTCCGCCAAAAAAAGCTGTCGAACATTAAAAACGATTTTATTAATAATATGACACACGAGTTAAAAACTCCAATATCCACAATTTCGTTGGCGAGTCAGATGTTGCAAGATGGAAGTATTTCAAACACTCCATCAATGATTTCTCATGTTTCTAATATTATTAATCAGGAAAGTAAACGTTTGAGTTTTCAGGTTGAGAAAGTACTGCAAATGGCTGTTTTTAATGAGGGAAGAATAAAATTCAAATTTAAAGAATTTGATATTAATAAAATGATAAAAACGGTTGCCGATAATTTTGAATTGAAAGTAAAAAGTAAGAATGGGACACTAAAAGCAACCATTTTAGATGAAAGTTTAATTGCGAAAGGAGATGAAGTACATATAACAAACGTAATTTTTAATCTGCTCGATAACGCAGTTAAGTACAGTAAAGAATTTCCTGAGATTGAAATATCTACTGAAAAAGTAAAAGAATATATTATAATTTCGGTGCTCGATAATGGCATTGGGATTTCGAAGGAACATCATGTGCAAATTTTTGATCGCTTTTTTCGTGTACCCACAGGGAACGTCCATAATGTAAAAGGTTTTGGACTGGGATTAAGTTATGTGAAAAAGGTTGTAGATTCGCACAATGGAAAAATAAAAATTGAAAGCGCATTAAATAAAGGAACTAAGTTTAGTATATTATTGCCACAAATAAACAATTAATCATGGAACAAAAAGTAAAATTATTATTAGCAGAAGATGATGAGAATTTAGGATTATTATTGAAAGAATATTTAATAGCCAAAAATTTTGATGCCGAATTATTTCCTGACGGAGAAGCAGCATACAAAGGATTTATGAAAGGGCATTTCGACATTTGTGTTTTAGATGTAATGATGCCAAAAAAAGATGGTTTTTCGCTTGCTAAAGATATTCGAATTGTAAATGCCGATATCCCAATACTATTTCTAACAGCCAAAAACATGAAAGAAGATGTTTTGGAAGGATTTAAAATTGGAGCCGACGATTACATGACTAAACCTTTTAGCATGGAGGAGTTAATTCTCAGAATTGAAGCTATTTTACGAAGAACATCTCAGGATAATCAAGCCTCAAATCAACAAATTTTCACCCTTGGACGATTTTCTTTCGACACACTAAAACAGATACTTTCTGAAGGCGATAATTCTGTGAAATTAACTACAAAAGAGTCGGATTTATTAAAGTTACTTTGTCAAAACCAAAATAAGGTTTTAGAGAGAAATTATGCTTTAAAATCTATTTGGATTGATGATAACTATTTTAACGCACGAAGCATGGATGTATATATTACCAAACTTCGTAAACATTTAAAAGCAGAAGAATCTGTTGAAATTATTAATGTACACGGAAAAGGGTATAAATTAATAGTTTGATAATTACAACTACTTTTAGCTAAATATTTAAGTTTGTGAAACCCGATAATATAAATTACAGGTTGATGATTTTGCTAGTTGGAGAGCCCGGTAGCCATTAAAATTAGATGTTTTATGTTGCGAATAGAATGAAACTATTGTATTTCGCTTAAACTATTATTCGTTAGTTTGCGGATACCTTATGCGTATTTTGTGTTTAAATACTCGCAAACTAAATCTAAATTTAAAAATATGAAAGATACGGAGCAAATTATTATCATTCAACATATTAAAAATAAATGAGATTATTTCTATACACAGCAAATAAAAGATATCAGTTTTAGGTTAGAGCAGTTTAAACAGCTGAAAGCTACAATACTTAATAATAAGTAGAGGATGTGTTAACGATACTCTTTTGCACATAACCAACCATAAATTAGCTTTTGGAGGTGTTGGAAATAGTGGCATGGGAAAATATCATGTGTACGGAAGTTTTCTGACTTTTAGTAATCAGCGAGCAATTGTTGCTTCACTTAAATGGATTGATTTCCAATTAAAATACGCTCCGTTTAAATTTTAAAATTGATTGAAAAGATTGTATAAAGTAATAAAATAGCCTCGAAAATAAATATATTTTCTTTTACCAAAATAATTTAGTCGAGCTTTAAAACAGCAAGAAATGCTTTTTGAGGAACCTCAACATTACCAACCTGTTTCATTCGTTTTTTACCTTTTTTCTGCTTCTCTAGTAATTTACGTTTTCTAGTAATATCTCCACCATAACATTTTGCTGTAACATCTTTACGCACTGCTTTTACAGTTTCGCGAGCTATAATTTTGGCTCCAATTGCAGCCTGAATTGCAATATCAAATTGTTGCCTCGGAATAAGTTCCTTTAATTTTTCGCACATTCTACGACCAAAATTATATGCATTGTCAAAATGTATTAATGTAGAAAGCGCATCAACCATTTCGCCATTTAAAAGAATATCTAAACGGACTAATTTTGCGGGTTTATAATCACTCATGTGATAATCGAATGATGCGTAACCTTTCGAAATACTTTTTAGCTTATCGTAAAAATCAAAAACAATTTCGCCAAGTGGTAAATTAAAAACAAGTTCTGCACGTTCTGCTGTCAAGTAATTTTGGCTCAGCAAAGTTCCTCTTTTATCGAGGCACAAATTCATAACAGGGCCAATATAATCTGATGCTGTAATAATACTTGCACGAATATATGGCTCGTCTATTTGCTGAATCATGGTTGAAACCGGCATCCCAGATGGATTATAAACTGTTTGAGTTGTGCCGTTTGTTAAATGCGCTAAGTACGAAACGTTGGGAACAGTAGTTATCACGTTCATGTCAAATTCACGATCCAATCTTTCTTGTATAATTTCCATGTGCAATAATCCAAGAAATCCACATCGGAATCCAAACCCAAGTGCTGCAGATGATTCTGGCTCGAAAGTTAACGAAGCGTCATTTAACTGCAACTTGTCCATAGCATTTCTCAGCTCTTCATAATCATCAGTATCTATCGGGTAAATACCAGCAAAAACCATAGGTTTTACCTCTTCAAAGCCTTCAACAATATTTACACACGGATTTTTTACATGCGTAATTGTATCTCCAACTTTTACCTCTTTTGCAGTTTTAATTCCCGAAATAATATAGCCTACATCTCCTGCAGAAAGTACATCTCGTCGTTCCAATCCTAGCTTTAAAACACCAACTTCGTCTGCTTTATATTCTTTTTCGGTTGAAATGAACTTTACAAAATCGCCTTTCCTAATTTGACCATTTATTACTTTAAAGTAGGCAATAATTCCTCTGAATGAGTTAAAAACTGAATCGAAAATAAGAGCTTGTAAAGGTGCTTCTGGGTCGCCTTTTGGAGCTGGTATTTTATGAATTATATTTTCAAGAATATTTTCAATGCCATCTCCTGTTTTTCCGCTGGCATGAATAATATCTTCATGGTCGCAACCAATTAGGTCTATAATTTGCTCTTCTACATCTTCGGGCATTGCATTGGGTAAATCCATTTTATTCAACACTGGAATAATTTCCAAATCGTTTTCAATTGCCAAATATAGGTTAGAAATGGTTTGTGCCTGAATTCCCTGAGTTGCATCAATAATTAGTAAAGCTCCCTCGCAAGCTGCAATTGAGCGTGAAACTTCGTACGAAAAATCGACGTGTCCGGGTGTGTCAATTAAATTTAATTTAAACTCCTCACCTTTGTATAAATAGTCCATTTGAATGGCATGGCTCTTTATTGTTATTCCACGCTCTTTCTCCAATTCCATATTGTCGAGTACCTGGTCGTGCATTTCCCTTTCATCTACAGTTTTGGTAAATTCCAAAAGGCGATCTGCAAGGGTACTTTTCCCATGATCGATATGAGCAATTATACAAAAATTCCGAGTGTTCTTCATCTAAATCAAATTAATCATTCCAAGAGAAATTATAGAATTCTCTTATATTTTTTGCAAAGGTATCAAATTTTCAAATTTAATTAGATAGAGTTGTTTTGCTCACTCCGATTTTACTATTTCATAAATTAAGACAAAGAATATTATCTCGGAATTATTTAAACATTTTCGCCAAACAGATATTAAAAAATAAACCTTGTGTTAATAAAAGTTAAGTTGATGTGTTGAATGTTATTTTGGCACGTAGTTTGTAAAACCTTTTGTAGTCATGAAAACAATTAAACGTAAAACATTTTTTACTGAATTACGTTTTTAAAAATACTTCACAGCGAAAGCTGTTTTTTCATAAGTTTGGTTTAGTTAGGTTTAGTTTGAATCCCGGTGCAGAGGCTCCGGGATTTTTCATTTTACATCTACTTATTATTAAAATATTTATGAATTTATGTTTTTTTCTTTTTGAAATATTCAAGATTTCCGGAAAGAGCAATATCTTTAACTTTATCAACTAATGCTAATCTTTGCGCTTCAGAGAGTTTTGAAAATGAACGTGCAAGCGCAACCTTTTCGCGCATAAACGTTGCGTTTTCATTTCCTGAAATTAAAACAGTAACTGGTAAAGACCACACAAAATACATTGCTTCCTTGATACTCAAATAATTTGGAATAAGCGGATCGTCAGAAGTCCAATTTACTTTTTCCTTTTTTGCAAAGAACCGTCCGTCGGCTAACGATTTTATGGCTAGAATTCCCATGTCTCTGTCTAGTGCATTTGGAATTACATTTTGTATAAAACTATAATACGACTGGTCTAGAACATTTACAGGCATTAAAGCGGTATCAAAAATATCGCTCTCTTTTGTACGTTCTAACATGTGAGTATGTGCATACGGATTTTGGTGCCCGGTAAATCCCAGATACTTTATTTTACCCTGTTCCTTAGCTTTTAGCAGAACCTCTAAAACTCCATTTTCAATTCTACTATCTACGTCTTCAGGAGTTTTAATAGAATGTACTTGAAACAAATCTATTTGGTCAACTTTTAACCTTCGTAAAGAACCCTCCAAATGCTCCTGTACAGATTTAGCATCTTTTCCTGTCGATTTTGTCATCAAAAAAATTAAATCGCGATATTTTGGTGTAAGAAATTTCCCATAACGTTCTTCGCTTCTTCCTTTCGAATAACTTTCAGCAGTATCGAAAAAACGCACGCCACCTTCTATGGCTGCCTCAACTACTTCCTGTGCATCACGCTCAGTTGTCCATCCAACATGATAACCTCCTGTGCCTAGCATGGTTACGTATTCGCCAGTTCTCCCCAGCTTTCGCTTCGGCAAAACTTCTCCCATTCTATCTGTAGTTTTTTCACTCCCAAAAGCTGTTCCACTAAGCGAAAGTCCGGCAGTTACTCCAGCCAAATTTTTTAAAAAGTTTCTTCTGTCAGTCATAATATTAAATTTAAAGTCTTTAAATTTATACTAAATTAATTAGAAAATGTTTGCATTATAATTGATTCAATAATTATGTGCCCTAATTTTATAAATATAAGAGTAAAAAAAATATATATAAAATGAACAAAATAAAAGAACTCGCAAAAATGATTGACCATTCCATTCTTCATCCAACAATGACTGATGAAGATTTAAAACGAGAATGTGCAGTGGCGGCAAAATACGATGTGGCATCGGTTTGTGTAAAACCGTATGCAGTTAAGCAAGCAGTTAAATTATTAAAAAGAACTGATGTTTTTGTTGGGTGCGTAGTCGGGTTTCCATCGGGGAACTCAGCTATTGAAGTTAAAGTTTTCGAAACCGAAACTGCATGTAAAGATGGAGCAGTAGAAATTGATATGGTTATAAATATAGGGAAAGCATTGCAAGGAGATTGGAATTATATTGAAAAAGAGATTGAGGCAATTACTGAAGTTAGCCATAAGAACGGTGCTATTGTAAAAGTTATTTTCGAAACGGACTATGTATCTAATGTTAAAGACATTGTTAAGTTGTGTGAGATTTGCACAAAAGTTGGTGCTGATTATGTAAAAACTTCATCGGGATTTGGATTTGTAAAAGGTGACGATGGAAAATATTCGTACACAGGAGCAACAATTCCGAACCTTAAACTTATGAGAAAAAGTAGCGGGCCAAAAGTTAAAGTAAAAGCTGCCGGCGGAGTTCGTTCGTTAGATGGACTAATTGCGGTACAAGAAGCTGGCTGTACTCGATGTGGAGCAACTGCAACTATCTCTATTTTGGAAGATGCTAAAAAACGATTTGGCATTTAAATTCTTGCCTTTCATTTTGCCATTTCTTGCTTATATAACTGGTGCAAATCTATGGATTGGTTTGGCGCTTTCGATTTAATGCATATCCGAACTTTGCTCGAAAACCGGTTTAATAAGATTATACCCGACCATTTATCTTATTCAATTTCAAAAAATAGTGACATCCAAATTGAGCGTCCAAAACCATCAACTCCAGAACCGTGAATACGGTAGGCTTGATTAAATATATTTTGAAGACTGGTGTGTAATGAAATTTTATCCCATGAATATCCTGTTTTTAAATTTACGATGCTCCAACCAGGAGTTCCTCCGTCTGGAATTCGGTGGTCATCAATGTCGCCTCCAGAAAGTCGGTCTTGTTTTGTAGCAAACAATAACTCTGTTTCTGCAAACAAACGTGATTTTGAATATCGCAATGCAAGTTTGCCGTTCAACGGTGGAATGCGTCGCATTGGTTCATCGTTTTCGATGTCTTTACCGTATAACCAAGTTATGCTGTTTATTAATGAAAATTGTGAATTCAGTTTAATTCCTGATTCAGCTTCAATTCCAAAAATATTAGATTTAGTCAGGTTTTCTTTTGTATAGACTTGTTCGCCATCAATAAAATCCTCTCCATTATAATCTGTTTTCACTCTAACAATTTGGTCTTTTAACCGGGTATTAAATGCAAATATTGAAAACGAAAATCTGTCAGTAAGCTTTTTATATCCTCCTTCGAATGTGAGGGTTTTTTCCGGTGAGAGATTTGTAGAAGGAATTTCGATGCCGTAATCGAATAGTCCAAAACTGCTTATGTCGTTTATGTTTGGAGCGCGAAATGCCGTATTCACCGAAAAAATAAAGTTGTCTGATTTGTTGGGCAAGTATTGAAACGAGAAATTCCCCACAATGGATTGTGGTTTTAACGTAACTTCTCCAAACTCCACATCGACTGAATTGATTTGATTTGCGTTAAAACGGCCTCCTAGTTGCAAATTAATTTTTTCAAATTTTACAGTGTGCTGACTAAAAACTGCGAAATTTTTCATTTTCGAATTGTCAGGGTATAAACCGCGTTTTTTCGTTTGATCTCCCGTATCAGTATTTGTTTCAATTTTGGAAGAATTAATCAAGTCAGAATAAAATTCCAGCCCCGAAACTGCACTCCATTTTTTTGTGAAGTCAGAAAGAATATCAAGAACAAACCCGTAATTTTTCACCACATCATTTTCTGTGTTCAGAGTTGTTGATTCCTGTTTCTGTGTGACTCTAGTTTCGTCTGAAAGTTGGTTTGAAACTGTAAAGTTTATTTTTTTGAAAAATGAAGAGTCTCCAAAGTATTCAATTTTTGAATAAAACAGTCGGTGGATTTGAGGATAAAATTTATAAGTCTCATATCCACGTTGTGCTATTTGGTCGTACCTTCCAACATCATTTTGAATGAGGTAATTAAAAGCTGAAGTAAATAACCAGTTATCAGCTAATCGTAGTTTTGTTTTAAAATTTGTTCCGGTTTCGTTGTAGCCCGAGGGTCGCTCGTAACCGAGTTCTCCTCCAGCATATAAATCGCCAAAATTTTTATAATTTACATTTCCTGAAATCGCAAAATTTTGAGACTGGAATTCCAGCTCTCCACCACCTGTTTTCTCCATTTCTTTATTCATGAATTTTATTCTGCCCCTACCTTTTAGTCGTGGTTTTCCGGTAAAAAATTCTGGTGTTTTTGTGACAACATTAATAACACCACCAAGTGCATCACTTCCGTAAAGTACAGACCCTTTCCCGCGAATTACTTCAACCTGACTCACCGAAAATACATCGATGGTATTAAAATACTGGTTTGGCCCGTAACGAAATGCTGCGTTATTTAAACGAATTCCATCAACTAAAAGTAAAGTCTGGTTTCCTGTTAAACCGCGTAAAAATGGAGAGCCGCCTCCATGATTGGTTTTTTGCATCCAAACGCCGGGAACTCCAATTAATGCTTCGGCCATAGAACGTGGGGCATTAATTTTTAATTCCTCCTCGGTTAAAACCGAAACAGCTTCAGGAATTTTATGAGAAACAAGTTTGTTTTTTGTGGCTGTAACTACAATACTTTTATTTAGTTGAATAGTAGTTGGCTGAAGTTTGATTATTAACTCTTTTTGTGCATTCTCACTGGAAAGTTTAAGCAGTGAACTTTCAAAACCTATGTACGAAACTAATAGTGTAAAAATTTCCTTTTCAGAATAGTTTATTGAGAATATACCATCAGTGTTTGAAACAGTACCCTGGGTTGAATTTACAATTGAAATATTGGCATTTTGAATTGGATTATTATTTTCTTTATTAAGAATAACTCCTTGAATTGATTGTGAAAAAAGCTGCATCGTTGAAAATACAGTTATAATAAAAGCAAATATGTATTTTCTCATTTAATTATTTTGGTTTGCAAAAAAAGAAATTAGGCAAAATGTTCTGAATAATAAAATGACAATTCTAATTTTCATCTCATTGCGATTTTATATTTTTTAAGATATTAGATGCATCGCAGAAAGTGCTAAATGAAAATTTCATAAATATTAATTTTTAGCTATAAAATTTTTAGCAATGCTCTATTTATAGTTTACTTTTAATATTCATTCGCGCATTCGTGGCTACTTTTTAATAATTTTATAAGAATTAAAACTATTGTTTTTGGTTTGAATTTTCAAAATGTACAATCCAGATTTTAATGAAGTGAAATCGATTTCTAAATGATTGGAATGATTAGAATCTATCTCTTTGACAACAACTCCCGTTGATGAGAAAAGTTGAATCTTTTTTATTGAAATTGGAGATGTAATTGTAATTTTTCCAACGGTCGGATTTGGATAAACCTTCACGTTTTCAAATTCTATATTTTCAGCAGAAACTACCAAATTACCGCCATTCTCTGCAAACCGATATGCAAAATGCTGGAAATACTGATTGGCAATATCTGCATTATGAATTATCAAAGTATTTTCATCATTTCTGTCGTTGGCAGAATTACTCCAATTGTGGCTGCCTGTAATTACCTGTGGATCGGAAGCTGCATAATTTGCATCAATAATTGCCATTTTATGGTGTAGAATTCCACCAGCAGTGTTATCAAAAATATATTTCCCGGTAGGCAATGCGCTATTCAAGATGTCGTTTACTGTTTCAGAATTATCATTTGAATGGTTGGTAACTACATGCACCTCTGCACCTCTTCTATTTGCATCGCTAATTGCATTCGCTAAATCAGTGCGAGTAATCAGCATAGTTTCAATGTTTAAATCGTTTTCAGCCGTATTTATTGCATTTATAATTTGCTGGTTTGTGCCATCTGAAGGGCTGAAATATGATTGTAAACGATTGCCTCCAACTATAAACTCGTGCGGTGTATTATTGCTTTTGTTTGCTCCAAACTTTGCATTGCTTTCATTGGGTTGATTTTCAGAACTTCCCCACATCTCTTCAAATTCAATTCTGTAGCTTTTTGCCAGAGTTTGATCTTGAATAAAAATCATGTTATTGGCATCTGTATTTACCTGGTCGTAAGTTAAATTTGTAGAGCCCGACCAAACCCACGGTTTCTCAGCATCAGCAGAATTAGCATCTATAATAGCAAATTTATTGTGCATAATTCCTGTTCCCGAATTGTACGGACTTTCAATTACCGGAATCTCGGAAACTAAGTCATCAACTCCATAATGTTCAGTGCTTCCAGAAGTTATAAACCTAATTATTACACCTCTATTATGTGCATAATTTAATGCTTCACTAACATTACTTAAACCACTATTGTTAATATTATAAATACAAAAATCAATGGTTTCGGTTGCACGATTAATATATGCTATTAATGTATCATTCATAGATTTTCCGATATATTGAGCAATAGTTCCTGTCGATAAATCGGTATTTACCGGTGTATTAAAATATGCATTTATAGTGCCGGTAGAATTAGATTCGGTGGCAAAAACTCCAACGGACGAAAATGCTGTATCAATATTTAATACAGAAAATGCTTTCGCATAAATAATTGTTGCAGGATCAAGTCCTGATATTTCAATCTTATGAAAATACTCATCTCCAACTTGAGTTGAACTTCCAGTTCCAAAATTTGCCCACGATGACTGGTTTTCCAACAATCCATAAATTATTTCCGAAGTTGATTCCACATCGGTACTCCACGAAAGAGTAAACCCACTTTTTGTGATATTATTTATTTCAACCGGCGATGTAAAATTTATTAAAGCTCCTGAAATAAGATCTTCCATTTTTCGTGGTAGAAGTTGATAGCCTGAACGTGTATCATTATACTCGAATGAATATTGCGAGCAAATTGCAACAAGATTTATTTCTCCGGTTGGAATTACCTCACCAACAATTGGCGAACCGTTATTAATTCTGAAAACTCCTGTTTTTGAGTCGTTAGTGAAATTATAGTTTTTACCACCATCAAAAGTGCCGTTTGCATTTTCAATTTCAATACTGTTTATCTGAATTAACTGCCCTTCATAGTCTTCACCTATCTCATCAATCGTCAAAACTTTTGGTGCTGGCAAATTATTTCCAGAAGTATGAATGGTGAGTCCTGAAACATTTTTTAATTCAAACAAATTATTATAAATATCAATTTCTCCGGTTATGGTAATCGAATCGCCTCTTTTAATACTACTCAGTTCAGTGCCGTAAATTGCAAGCCCGGCCGTTGCATCCTGAATATATCGTATATCTCCAAGTTCGTCGCCATTAGTTATAATACCTGTTATAGTTGCTGTTTCGCCTTCCGGAAGATTTCTGACATCTGATATGTCTTGCTGTGCAATTGTTTGAAGTGTAGTAACTACAAACAATAAAAATAGAACTCGTTTCAATGCTTTAATTTTTTAAAATGAGCCTGTGAAAGTAAGAAAAAATGAGGTATAACAAAACGAAAAATGCCGGTGATTATTCTTTACTTACGATAAATTTTTTAACCACTATTTTATTGTCAGTAGATTTTACTTTTAGCAGATACATTCCATTTGGAATATCGTTTAACTGAAGTTGTTTTTTGTTTTCAGCGAAAGTGAATTTTTTACGAAGAACCTGTTTGCCCGTAATGTTTGTTAATTGAATTTCGGAAATTTGGTGCCTATTAAAATCTATTGTAACTTTTTCATTTTTACAAGGATTTGGGTAGATTTTTAAAGTGGGTGTGTTCTGTTTTTCACTAATAAACGAATTGCTTAAACTGGAAGGATTGCTATTGTTATTCTGCGAAAAACTTACGAATGATATAAATATGGCTAATGTTAAAAGTATAATCTGTTTCATGGCATTGAAATTTTATATCACACATCTTTGCAAATAATGTGCCTATTTTTAAAAGACAGAATTATCTTACAAGAGTTGCAAAGCAATTTCTAAATCTTCTGGCGTGTCAATTCCAATACTTTGATGATCTGTTTCGGCAGTTTTTATCTGAAATCCATTTTCTAACCAACGCAATTGTTCCAACGATTCTGTCAATTCTAGAGTGCTTTGTTTAAGCTTTGTTATTTTCTGAAGAACATCGGTTTTGTATGCATACATTCCAATATGTGCCCAAAAATTACTTTTTATGTGCCAATTTTTTTCTTCTTCGCCACGAACAAACGGAATTGGAGAACGACTAAAATATAATGCATTTTGTTGATTGTCGATTACAACTTTTGGTCTGTTTGAATTAAATAATTCTTCCTGTTTTTTAATTTTTTTCACCAAAGTTGCAATGTCAGTATTATTTTCGAAGCACGATTTTAGAAGCTCAATTTGTTCGGGTTGAATAAAAGGTTCGTCGCCCTGAACATTAATAACCACATCGAAATTTATCTTTTCTGCGAGTTTTTGTGCAGCTTCTGCACAACGGTCAGTTCCGCTTTTATGTGTCGAAAGTGTTTTAATCGCATTTCCTCCAAATTTATTAACAGCGTCAAAAATTCTATTGTCATCGGTTGCCACCCAAACATGTTCCAATGCTTTCGAAACATTTTCGTAAACCCATTGAATCATTGGTTTATCACTAATAATTGCCAATGGCTTTCCGGGAAATCTGGTTGATTCGTAACGTGCAGGTATTATTCCAATAAAATTCATTTTGTAAAGATAAAATAGATTGTGATATTTTTAGCGACAAGAACTATAATTAGAAGTATATGAATAGATAATAAATGTTTGTAAAATCTAACTACTGTGAAGTCAACCTTCATTTTTCGAGTTCGTCATTCCGTCTGTCAGTTAATGGATTCGGAATCTACTGTTTATTTAAAAGATACTGAAATGAATTCATCATGACGACCGGATATTTCATGTTTTACTTGAAACTAGTTTGCGCTAATTACTTAATACTTCCAATTATTTTTTCAAAAAAAAGGTTAATATTAGGACGAAGTGAAATAATACAAATGAAAAGTTATAAATTTGCATTTTGTTTATTAAAAATTTTATGGATATACAGGGAATAAAACAGAGGTTTGAGATTATTGGAAATTCGGCAGGTTTAATCCGCGCCATTGAAGTTGCTGTGCAAGTTGCACCCACTGATTTATCGGTTCTTATTTCTGGAGAAAGTGGTACGGGTAAAGAGATATTTCCACAAATTATTCATCAGTTTTCGAGCCGGAAGCATGGGAAATATATTGCAGTAAATTGCGGCGCAATACCCGAGGGAACAATAGATTCAGAGCTTTTTGGTCACGAAAAAGGAGCTTTTACCGGTGCACTGGCCGACCGAAAAGGATATTTCCAGGAAGCCGACAATGGAACTATTTTTTTAGACGAGATTGGGGAACTACCTATTTCTACTCAGGTGCGCTTGTTACGTGTTTTAGAAACTGGCGAGTTTATTAAAGTGGGATCGTCAAAAATGATAAAAACTAATGTTAGAGTTGTTGCTGCATCTAATGTAAATATTCCGGAGGCAATTGAAAATGGAAGGTTTAGAGAAGATCTGTATTACAGATTAAATACAGTACCTATTCATGTGTTGCCACTTCGCGAAAGGCCAGGAGATATTCATCTGCTTTTTAGAAAATTTGCACGCGATTTTGCCGAGAAATATAGAATGCCATCGATACAATTAGATACTCAGGCACAAATATCGTTAACAAATTATGGCTGGCCAGGAAATGTGCGCCAACTGAAAAATATTACCGAACAAATTTCTATTATTGAAAAGGACAGAAATATAACTTCCGATATTTTACAGAATTATTTACCAACAAATAGATCTAAAAATTTACCTGCTATTTTTTCAAGAAGTGGGGAAGAGAGTTCTTTCTCGACCGAGCGCGAGATTTTGTATAAAATTTTGTTCGACATGAAACGCGACATGACTGATTTAAAGAAACTTGTTCTCGATATAATGGAAAATAAAGAAACTCCAATTTCGGGAGATCAAGCTCATGTTATACGTAATTTATATAACGACGTTGAAAGTAATATTGTACCTGAAGATGCTACATCACAGAAACATATTCATATTGAATCTGTGAATAAAAACAATATTCAAGATACCGAAGAATATGTTGAAGAGTCTCTATCGTTGGAAGATAAGGAGATTGAACTAATTAAAAAAGCATTGAACAAACATAATGGTAAACGCAAATATGCAGCTCAGGAGTTGGGGATTTCGGAGCGGACACTTTACCGAAAAATTAAGGAGTATGAGATTAATGGATAGGTTTACGAGACAACAATTTTTACTATTTGCAACTGTTATCTTTTTTATTGGAATTTTTACAACAGGGTGCAAAATAAGTTATTCGTTTACCGGAGCCAACCTATCGCCCGAAATAAAAACATTTACAGTTTATTATTTTCCAAACAGAGCTCGTTTGATTAACCCAACATTAAGTCAAACTTTTACCGAAGATTTAAAAACTAAATTACAACGACAAACATCATTAAACGAAATAGCTGATGGCGGCGATATTGAGTTTGAAGGACAAATTACTGGTTACGAAGTACGTCCAATGTCGATACAGAAAGATGACCGTGCGGCTCAAAATAGATTAACAATTACGGTTAGACTAAAATATACAAACAATAAAGATCCTGAACAAAGTTTCGAAAAGAGTTTGACGGCATTCGACGATTTCGATAGTTCGTTAACTTTAAGTGATATTGAAAGTGTTTTAGTACCTGATATTGTAAAAAAATTGCACGAAGATATTTTTAACTCAACAATTGCCAACTGGTAAAAAATGCAAATAGAACAATTTAATAAACTTCTCGCCAATCCAGTTTTATTGAATAACGAAACTGTTGAGGATCTGAAAAATATGGTCGAAGAACATCCCTCGTTTCAAGTTGCGTGGCTATTATATCTAAAAAATCTAAAACAAATTAAATCGCCCAATTTTAATTCAGTTTTAAAAAAAGTTGCAATTAGAATTTATGATCGGAAATTGCTCTATAAGTTTTTGAATAAAAACTTTCATAAAATTCATAATGATTTGGGGGTGGAGAGCGTCGTCTCACAAAATTATCAGCTAGGTAATAAAAGCAATGTTATACCTGGAGATTCATTAATCGATAAATTTTTATTGGCAAAACCAGGAGCAATCGGACAAAATAAGAATGAAAATATTTCTGCCGAGCAGATAAATGATGTAGAAAAAAAATCGACTACGGAAAATGGTGAGATTATTACCGAAACTTTAGCCTCTATTTATTTTCAACAAAAAAACTATAAAAAGGCAGAGGAAGCTTATAAAAAATTAAGTTTGAAATATCCGGAAAAAAGTGTTTACTTTGCAACCCGAATTGAAGAAATAGAAAAGTTAAAGAACATTTAATCAGAAAATAATGTACGCATTAATAACCGTTTTAATACTTATAGTTTGTATCCTTTTAGTACTAATTGTTTTGGTGCAAAATTCAAAAGGTGGAGGTTTGGCAAGTAATTTCCAATCATCAGGTCAGGTAATGGGAGTTCGTAAAACTGCCGATTTCTTGGAAAAAGCAACTTGGGTGTTGGCAGCCTCATTGTTGGTATTGTCAGTGTTAGGTTCTGCATTTATCCAGCGTGGTGTTGCAGAGGGCAGCCAATCAAAAGTACAGCAGCAAATAGAAACTGCAATCGATCCAACTCAGGTTCCCAGTTTTCCAACTACTGCTCCGGCTGAAGAACAACCAATAAATCCATCGGCAACAGACGAAGGCAACGAATAAAAAAAACTACGATATATTAAAAGCCATTCGATTAATTTCGAATGGCTTTTTTAGTTTTGGTGAATCCGACAAGTCATAACCTCACACGTTTTACTCGGTAATGGTCTCACTTAAAGTTAGGCTAATACTGACTCAACTCAACTAAAACACTGTAAAACGAGGGGTATACGATTTTGTTTCTACAACAATTGGTATCTTTAATCTTGCTGAAGTAGAAATTTTAAAATTTGAGTTACCCATTATATTTACCATAAAAGAGCAGCCTGGATAATCGCTGAGACCATTTATAAGAGGAAACACAACTTCGTCTAAGTTCACATCAAAATTTCCGTTTTTTAGAGTGTTTCCAGTGGATAATAAATCAATAGGGTTTTGCATATCATAATCGCCACCTAGCTCTTTTTGATATCCCCACTCTAAAAACAGAGTATTAATTTCATCTCCTTCGTTAATTCCGGTTAAGGATAATAATGCGCCGCTACCAGATTTAACGCAGAGAATATTATTCTGACAATTTTTTAAATCGTCGTTGTGTTTTAGGCAGAAAATACAAGTTCCGGTGAAAGAGTAGTTTGTTGATGAACTTGATTTAAGTTGTGAATCTTCCAGAATTGCTGAAGTTATTGGAATATCAACGATTAGTTCAGACTCAATTTCAACAATGGTTGTGTCGGTTCTTTTTTCGCAAGAAAGAAGCAGGATTATGGATAATCCAATCCAACAGAGTGTATTAAATTTTATCTGTTTATAATTATTTATTTTAAATGGTAACAGATGTATCTCGCTAATAAACATCCATATGTGTGTTAATTTTTGTCTTGCTCGTTTCATGGCTGTAAAATTTAAAATGTGTTATTACTAAACTATGTTAGAATAGCGAGGACAGGGATAACTATGTTGGGTAGATAATTTTACGGAATGTATTTTGTAATGTTTCGGTTTGTGGGATGTTAGTTTATTGTGCTAATTGAGGTTAATGGATGAAAAAAAACCACGCCCTCAAATAATGAAAGTGTGGCTTTTGGTTCTAAAATATACTATTTCTATTCTTTTATTTTTCGGTGAAAAAAATAACTAAACCCCCAGCGAATATCAAAATTGTCACTCGGTACTGTTGATAGAAATCCTATCGTATTATCAAATTCTTCTAATCTTCTATATGCAGGCCAAATAAATGTACTTAAATTGGGGCTTATATTCCATGAAAACTTTGGGCCAATCATATAAGACGGTATTCTTGTTTCAATGGTAAGATTAGATGCAACAATAAAATTTAAAGCACCTTTCATTGATATTGCAAATTTATCACGATTTAATAAATAAGCATCGATTGTTGGTGCGATAAAAAGTTCACGAATTGTTGGCTCGGATTCTCTATCGTAGTTTTTATCCGACTGAAAGGTTACAATAGTCCCAATTGATAAATGCTTAAATATAAAATAATTAACCTCGGCGTCAATTTTTAGTATTTTAAATTTAGCTTCTTTGTTTTTTGTGTAAGATTTATTGAAGTACCCAGATCCTCCGACTTCCCATGTCCCTTTTTGGGGTTGTGCTTTGCTTATTAAAGCAATGCAAATAAATAAAAAAACTAGTGTGATTTTTGTTTTCATGGCTTTTTGCTTCTTTAATAAATTATTAGTTGTTGTTTGTATGTTTCACCTCCAATTATTGAATGCAAAAAATATGTATCTGGGTCTAAATCAGATGTTACGATTTGTGCATTTTTCGAATTTGTTTTGCCAATTTTCTGACACTCCCGTTTTTATCCAATATTTGTACCAGAAAATTTTTCATTAGTTATCTTTTTTTAATCCTCTCTCAACTTCTACTGTCACCTACAAACTTTGCTAATCCTGTCAGCATGTCAGAAAAAACACCAATAATGCTAAGTTCTATTAAGTCAGTCATTTAAAGACTCTTGGTGTTGCGAATAATAAATATATAATGCAATTTTGTCCCAGTTTTTTCAAAATAAAAACAAAAATGTGCTTGGCACAAAATATGATAAGAGTGGGTATCGAAAAAAATAAAATAATTATTTAATTATAGAATAAAACTAAAATGGCAAAAGAAATTAAATTCGACATTGAGGCTCGCGATCTACTGAAAAGTGGAGTTGACCAATTGGCCGACGCAGTAAAAGTTACATTAGGACCAAAAGGTCGTAACGTTGTAATAGAGAAAAAATTTGGTGCACCTCAAATTACTAAAGATGGTGTAACTGTTGCAAAAGAGATTGAATTGGCAAACGCTTATGAAAACTTAGGCGCACAAATGGTAAAAGAGGTAGCTTCTAAAACTGGCGACGATGCAGGTGACGGAACTACAACAGCAACTATCTTAACTCAATCTATTGTAAATGTTGGTTTGAAAAACGTTACAGCGGGTGCGAATCCAATGGATTTGAAACGTGGTATTGATAAAGCCGTTTTAAAAGTTGTGGAAAATATTGGCAAACAAGCTCAAGCTATTGGCGATGATTACTCAAAAATAGAATCGGTTGCAAAAGTTTCTGCAAACTACGATGAAGCCATTGGCAAATTGATTGCTGATGCAATGCAAAAAGTTCATAAAGAAGGTGTAATTACCATCGAAGAATCTAAAGGAACAGATACTTATGTTGATGTTGTTGAAGGTATGCAATTCGATCGTGGTTATATTTCTCCTTACTTCGTAACAGATGCAGAAAAAATGGCTGCCGATCTCGAAAATCCTTTCATACTAATTCACGACAAGAAAATTAGTGCAATGAAAGATCTACTTCCTGTTTTGGAAGCAACTGCTCAAACTGGGCGTCCGTTAATGATTATTGCTGAAGATGTTGATGGTGAAGCATTGGCTACTTTAGTTGTAAACCGTTTGCGTGGTTCGTTAAAAGTATGTGCTGTTAAAGCTCCAGGTTTTGGCGACCGTAGAAAAGAAATGTTAGAAGATTTAGCAATTCTTACAGGTGGTACAGTTATTACTGATGAAAAGGATTTAAGTCTTGAGAAGGTTACTCTTGAAATGTTAGGTGAATGTGAGAAAATTACTGTTGACAAAGAGAATACAACTATTGTAAACGGTGCTGGAGATCAAGAAAATATTGCAGCTCGTGTTGGTCAAATTAAAAGACAAATCGAAACAACAACTTCTGACTACGACAAAGAAAAACTTCAAGAACGTTTGGCAAAATTAGCTGGCGGTGTTGCTGTAATTTATGTTGGAGCTGCTTCTGAGGTTGAAATGAAAGAGAAAAAAGACCGTGTTGACGATGCATTGAGTGCAACTCGTGCAGCTGTTGAAGAAGGAATTATTCCTGGAGGTGGTGTTGCTTATATTCGTGCTATTGAAGCATTGGGAAATGTTGATTGTGACAATGAAGATGAGCAAACTGGTGTTGAAATTATCAAACGAGCCATCGAGGAACCACTTCGTCAGATTGTTGAGAATGCAGGTAAAGAAGGTGCTGTTGTTGTTCAGAAAATTAAAGAGGGCAAAGGCGACTTTGGTTACAATGCTCGTACTGATGAATATCAGAATTTATATGAAGCTGGAGTAATTGACCCAGCAAAAGTAACTCGTATAGCACTAGAAAATGCAGCATCAATTGCAGGTATGTTCTTAACTACCGAAGCAGTTATTGTTGACGAAAAAGAAGATATGCCTCCAATGCCAATGGGCGGCGGCGCACCAGGAATGGGCGGAATGGGTGGAATGATGTAAGAATTGACACTTAATAATATATAGAAAGCTCTTCCTTTTGGAAGGGCTTTTTTTTATTTAGGAATTTCAATATTATATGGTTATTTGTTATAAAGTGAAATTTGTCTCACAAAAAACTAACAGAAAGAGTGGGTAGTAAATTTCTAAATTATCTGTAAAATGTAGAGTATTTTATATACTAAGAGTTTGATTAATCTCTAACTTTCTTAATTGACTTTAACAAACTCTATTCTGACGTAAAATATTGGCGAGAATTTAATTCTGTTAGATTATTAGATCTGGCATTTGTAAGCTGTAAAATAGAGTACTCAGAAGTTTTATTTTCTTTGAAAGTGTATGTTTTATTTAACTCCATTTTTATTGGCATCTGCTCTTTGTACTGCACAGAAAAATTATAAGAAACATTTTCTAAATAATTGATGTTTAAATTGCCAATTGCCAAAGATTTTCCCTGTCGGTTATGTTTTTGAGATTCTACTTTTCCTTCGATGTTTAAAACGGAATAATCCTCTTTATTTATTGTTATTTTCCCCTCAAAACTTGTTGCGTAAAAATCTCCCGAACCAGCTAAAGTTGGTTGATTTTGCTTAAACGAAATCACCCAATAATCTTTTCCATTTAAAGTCGGTTCATCAGTCACTTTTAAACTAAATTTGTTTGTAATAGCAGGGTTTAAAACTGACGAAGCTGAACGCACCCAGTCTAATTCCAATAACTCATCAATATTTGTACTGCCTGTTGAGAAACGATAATCAATTGCAGACTTTTCTGTTTTGATTGAGTATTTTAACGACTCAAAAGCATCCTTTTTTGAAGGGTGCGAATAACCTTGGGTATCGTAAATTAATACTTCTACGTTTTGTTTTGTGGTTGAATCGTTAACTGTTTTCTCATTGCTGTAAGCTCCAACAATATTGTATGGTCCCTGAATATAATTGTAAGGAATATTTTCAGAAGCCATCCGTAAAATCCGAATTAATACCATATTTTGCGCAGCAATATCTACTTCTTCAATCCCATATGATTGCGATTCAATTTTAATCACATTAAATTCTTTGTTGAAAAGCGATTTAACAGGAAATTGCCTGTTTTTAAAACCTACGGCAGAAAAATAGATATCTTTTGTCACCAATTCGTAAGGTATTTTAAGCTCAAAATTACCAGCGCTGTCGCTTGCAGTTCCGTGCAAAGTACCAACTAAACCGATGTTAGTATAAGAGATTGGAGCATTTGTTGAAGTGTTAATTACCTTCCCTTTTATTGTTTTAACAACTTTGCCTGATTGTTGAGCTGTGGCACTCAAACTCAAAATAAACAGTATTGCAATTATCGATAATATTTTCATTTTAAAACTTAAATAATGTAATGGCAAAGATACACAATATCTGTAATACAAAATTAGGGTTAATTAGGTGAAATATTTGAGCAAGGTTTTTGATTTAATTAAAAACCGCTCTTGCGTACAAAAGCGGTTTATTTATATAGAGTAAGTTACCGATCTGATTTAACACAGTACTGCAACTTACGGAAAAGCACCAACAAGAGTTGATGCTTTGTATTTTTATTAAAATTCACATTTTTCTAATATTTATTTATTAAGTCTTGTATTTGTTTAAATGATTTTCCTTCTTTTGTTTCCCATTCTGTAAAACCATTTGAATTTCTTCCAAGAACCATATTTGATGCAGCACTAGGGCTGTTAAAAATTGCATCTTCTGTAAATTCAAGTTTATCTTCTTTGTCAACTAATATTTTTGTTTCAATTAGTTTTCGTCTTAAATTCCTATATGTTTCTGTTGTTGATTTAGATAAACTTTTTTTGGCTTCGCTCCCTTTTATTATAATATAACCCTGATCAGATTCATACATGTTTGCCTTGAAAGATTTTGTTTTAATTTCAAATATTGTTTTTGTTTTAATTTTAGATTTTTGTTCTTCAACAACATCTGATTTTAATGTGGATGAAATTAAAAATCTAAATCCCATAACAGGAAGCATTAGTTTAATCTGTTCTAAGAAATATTCCATATCTGAAATATCTGCTTCATGTAATGTTGGTAAATTTGGTGAATTTCCATTTTCTATTTCAGCAGTTTTTGCATCAATTGCAAGCTGTATCATTCTCGATTCAAGATATTTTATCTGAGTCTTTGTTAGTAGTTCATCTTTACTGATGAAAAATATAATTTCTTTAAAATCTTTGTTTGGATCACTAAGATGTTGCTTTAGTCTAACTTTAATATTTTCTGCTTCCCCAATGTATATTTTTTCAGCAAATGCTTCATCTTTCGGTTCCCCCTTCAAACAATAAATACCTGGATTATCACACTCTGGTCTTGATAATATTTTATTTAAAGATGATCTTGGACTATAGATTGCTTTACCAACCCAGTTCCCAATTTCGCTGAGTCTTGGTCCATATTCAGTTCCATCAATCATATAAACCGTTAGTTTTTTTCCCATCCTTTGTTTTTATTATTAATTGCATCTAACTTGCATAAAAGTATAATAAACAAATAATCTCTTCAGATATTCTTATTTTATTTCCGACCCATTTTTAACTTTCGAATCTGGTTCAACAATCGACAAAGAACCATCGGCATTTTCAGCACATAAAATCATTCCCTGCGATTCTATACCACGTAATTTTTTTGTTGCAAGGTTTACTAAAACAGAAACTTGCTTGCCAACCAAATCTTCGGGTTTGTAATATTCTGCAATTCCTGAAACTACTACTCTTTTGTCTATCCCTGTATCTATTAAAATTTTTAATAGTTTTTTGGTTTTGGCAACTTTTTCAGCTTCAATAATAGTTCCAACGCGAATATCCATTTTTCCAAAATCGTCGAATTCGATATTCTCTTTTGCCGGTGTAGCAACAGCTTCCGTTAATTCGTTGGCTTTTTTTGTTGCTTGCAATTTTTGTAACTGAGCTTCAATTACTTTATCCTCTATTTTCTCGAAAAGCAATTCCGGTTTATTTGTTTTGTGTCCCGGTTTAAGTAGTTCGGTATCTCCTAAAAAGTTCCAATCAAGTTTTTCTAAATTCAAAAAATCGCGTAATTTATTCATGCTGAAAGGAAGAAATGGCTCAAGACAAATTGTAAGATTTGCCGTAATTTGTAAACTGATATTCATAATTGTTTTTACACGTTCAGCATCAGTTTTTATAACTTTCCACGGCTCTTCGTCAGCAAGATATTTATTGCCTAATCGAGCTAAATCCATTGCATTTTTTAATGATTCGCGAATACGGAAACTGTCTATACTTTTTTCAACTTCAGCTTTTATTTTTGAAATCGAGGTCAAAGTTTTTTTGTCGTAATCCGCAAGTTCTCCACGTTCAGGAACAACGCCTTCATAATATTTTTGGGTAAGAACAAGAGCACGGTTTACAAAATTCCCCAACACGGCTACAAGTTCGCTGTTATTTCTGGTCTGAAAATCTTTCCATGTAAAATCGTTGTCTTTGGTTTCCGGAGCATTCGCTGTTAAAACGTATTTTAGAACATCTTCTTTCCCCGGGAAATCTTCTAAATATTCATGCAACCAAACCGCCCAATTTCTCGACGTAGAAATTTTATCGTTTTCAAGGTTTAGAAATTCGTTTGCCGGCACATTTTCGGGTAAATTGTAACTCCCTTCTGCTTTTAACATTGCAGGGAATATAATACAGTGGAAAACAATATTGTCTTTCCCAATAAAATGTAACATTCTTGTTTCCGGATCTTTCCAATATTTTTCCCAATCGGCGGTTAACTCTTTTGTTGCCGAAATGTATCCAATAGGCGCATCGAACCAAACGTATAAAACCTTCCCGTCAACTCCTTCAATTGGAACCGGCACGCCCCAATTCAAATCGCGTGTTACCGCACGTGGCTGCAATCCACTATCTATCCACGATTTTACCTGCCCATAAACATTTGGTTTCCATTCTTTATGACCTTCTAAAATCCATTCTTTCAGCCACGGTTCGTACTGGTCGAGTGGTAAATACCAATGTTTCGTCTCTTTTAAAACCGGTTGATTTCCGCTAATCATCGAAGTTGGGTTTATCAACTCTGTGGGGCTTAACGATGTTCCGCAACTTTCGCATTGGTCGCCATATGCTTTGTCGAATCCACATTTTGGACAAATTCCGGTAATATAACGGTCGGCTAAAAATTGCTTGTTCTCTTCGTCGTAATATTGTTCCGATGTTTTTTCGATGAACTTACCATCGTCGTATAATTTTTTAAAAAAATCGGAAGCTGTTTCGTGGTGAATGTCGGCACTTGTACGCGAATAAACATCGAATGAAATACCAAACTCCTGAAATGATTTTTTTATTATTCCATGGAATTTATCAACTACATCTTGCGGCGTAATTCCTTCGTTTTTAGCTTTTAATGTAATTGGAACACCGTGTTCGTCGGAGCCGCCAATCAATAAAACTTCCTCGTTTTTTAACCGAAGGTAACGGGCATAAATATCGGCTGGCACATAAACTCCGGCAAGGTGCCCAATATGAATAGGGCCATTTGCATAAGGAAGTGCAGTTGTTATAAGTGTACGTTTGAACTTGTTCATTCTGAATAATATTGACGTTTTTGATAATCGATTTTAGGAGTGCAAAGATAGTTTAAAAATTAGAATGTGGTCGAAAAATAAATTGGATTAACTTTGTATAAAATTAAAATTATGTCAAAATTTTCACACGTTATTTTTGATCTTGACGGAACGCTTACAGATAATGCACTGGGCATTTCTAATTCTATTAAACACGCATTAAAACAGATGCAAATTGATGGTTATTCTGATGATGTTTTAGACCAGTTTATTGGGCCGCCGTTGCAAATGGGATTTAAAAATGTGTTTAACATGGATGAAAAAGAGATAGAAATGGCTATTGAGTATTTTCGTGAATATTACAGAGAAAATGGTTGGAGAGAAAATTTACTTTATACCAGAGTTATTGAAATGTTGGAAGTGTTAGAACAGGCAGTTGTAAAGATGTATATAGCCACAGCTAAGTATGAAACATTTGCAAAAAAAATTATTGAATATTTCGAATTAGATAAATATATAATTCAGTTAAACGGGGCAGATTACAGTGGTAAAAAAGCAATTAAAACAATAATAATTTCCAATTTGCTGGAATCTCAACAACTTGTACAATCAAAAGAAATTGTAATGGTTGGTGATACCGTTTACGATATTGTTGGTGGAAAAGAGAATGGACTTTCTACAATTGCTTTAAAATATGGGTTTGGCAAAGAACCCGATTTGCAAAAAGCAGAACCCGATTATTGGGCCGAGAGTGTGGAAGAACTTTTTGAATTATTAATCAGTTGATTTCGCCAGTTTTTGTAACTTCCCTCCATCAAAATTAAGTGTATGATTTCTCCTTCCTTTTTAAAACCAAACTCCAAAATCCGAATAGTTTCGCCTGCCGGAAAAGTAAAAAAAGAACCTGTTATTTTAGCAGTAGAATGGCTTGAAAAGCAAGGCTACAAAGTAGAATT
>DAOVTY010000040.1 GCA_030632865.1 Bacteroidota bacterium | reverse complement strand
ATAGTTGGCATAAGCATTTCCATCAACTGCAAATCCCCCCGCGGGCGATTGTACAGGAACAACTCCCTGATAAACCAATTGGGCAGACGCCGTAAAAGTCATCGTAAAAAATGCCACAATAAATAGTGGCAAAGAAAGCCAGCGACTCCAACAATAGAGACCAAGCTTTGAGTTTACACCAGCTCGCAAATTAATGCTCTGTGTACAATCAATGTAATTTTCTTTCATAACTGTTTTATTTTAAGATTAAAATTTCTACATCCTAAATTCACCTTCAATAGTTTCTTTCTATAAAAAAACCTTGTCTGTAACTGATTTAATGCTGATTCTGATCTACAACGGGTTTGTAATCATCTCAGTTTGCAGGGACATATTTTGCATGTGCTCTGAAAACTGAAATTAAAATTACGTTAACCAACAGAATTAATCAATCGGGATTAATACGGAATTGATGTAAAAAAAATTCGAAATTTTAATGTAAAAACAGGATACGTTATTATACTGAGAGAAGAGGTATTAAGTAGTAAGTAATTAGTTTAAAAAAAGAATAAAACGAAAAGATATAAATTGACTATTGAACATAGAAAGTTTAACATTATTTGCAAAATATTCCCACAACGGATGCAGAGCAAGTTTAACCAATATCTAGAGAAGCTAGCAAACGTTTAGTTTTATTAAATGATATTGTTGTTAAAAGCAAATTTCACCATTTCGGCAGTGGACTTTACATTCAGCTTGGTTTGTATATTTTTTTTATGAGATTCTACTGTACGCGGACTTATATGCAAATCAGACCCAATCTCTTTATAAGTTAAGCCTTTACAAAATAATTTCACAACTGAAAGTTCGCGATTGGTAAGTATAGATTTATTCTTTTTTACAGATTTATCGGCTTTGTGATATCTAATAAAATCTGTTAAGAGCAGCCATACATTTTTGCGGAAATAGTCTTCGCCATTTTGTAATTTATTTATTGCCTTTACCAATTCGGCCGGGCGTGCATCTCGAAAAATAAAACCTCTAACTCCTTGTTCTATATACTCTTCGAAACAATAAGTATAATCTTTACTAACAATTAACAGAATTGGGATTTTAGATAACCTTTTTTTTATTTTTTTTAGTGCATTTACGCCATCATCCGGACAATGAATAATGTCGAAAACAATAATATCGGGTCTGTTTTTATCTAATTGAAAAAGAAACTTATCAACTGTTTTGGCTTCTTCTATTATCTCGAAATAACTAATTTCGGCAAGTACTGGTTTAATTCCTGAACTAAAAAGTGAGTAGTTCTCTAAAAGGGCTATTTTACACATTATCAATATGTTTGATCTCGTTTATTTTTTTTCAATCCTGTTTCATTTAGAAACAAAACCGCTGCAATGATTGTTTAAAACAATCTATCAACCAAAATAAACATCCAAACTGTAAAAACTGATTTTTTCAAGGGATTTGTAAGAATCAGTAATGCAAGATAGTTCAATTATGATATTAGTGTCAATCCGTAAAAACCCCTAATCTATATCCGTAAAATTACGGACTAAAAAAAGCAATTTATAGAGTGACAATTAAAAATAGAAAACGCATTTTTTACATTATGTGAATTTTAAGACTCTTAATTTTGCGCAAAATAAAAATTTGTAGGGTACTTAATAAAGTACGAATAATTGATATGAAAACCTTTAAACAAAACTCTTTAGTATAACTTACAATTCAGCTAAATTATGCTTAATGGCATATTTTATCATCTCGGTAACCGAATTCAAGTCTAACTTAGAAAGTATATTTTTTTTGTGCGACTCTACAGTGCGAGGACTAATATTCAGCTCTTTACCAATTCGTTTGTATGAATAACCTTTAGCAAATAACTTTATTACATCTTGTTCTCGTGCACTTATTTCAGAAAAACTATATTTATCAGAACTGGTATTGTCTATATGTTCAATTATTTTATTAACCAATTTATATTCAGGAATAAATAGATATTTTTCGCCTGAAGCAACTGTATTAATAGCAATAACCAACTGTTCTGTTGTGCTTTCTTTCCAAAGTATTCCACGAGCACCATTAATTACACATTCTAAAATACTAAATTCATCGCCACCACCAGATAATAATACAAAAGGAATATTGGGATGTTTATTACTTAGCTTTTGGGTTATGGAGAAAATATGTTTTTGAGGTAACATTAAATTCAGGACAATAACGTCTGGTTTAATATTCTCAAGAAGTAAAAACAATTCGCTTGGGCTTAATGCTTCTCCAACAACTTCAAAGTTTATCTGTTTTTCCAGAATAAGTTTCAACCCACTTCTGAAAATATTGTAATCATCAACTATTAATAATCTTATTTTCATCCTCCTAAAATTAGTAATATTATAATTATATCACATTATTTAAAACCAACTTTATAAAACTCATATTAAAATTGTTATACAAATTCATGCACCGTAAAGTTATTTCTGTTCGTTAAGCTACAATAAATAACCTTAATTAATTTGTAAAATTACCATTCTATTATTCTCATTTTGCCACTATATTTATTTTAACATCGTTAAAGATTACACTTAATTATATTTATTTTTTTACAAAAATAAAAAACACAAAAATATTGTGTTAACAAATGTTCACTCCTCTCGACACAAAAATACAATAGACTTATTTTCAGACAATTTCATGTAACAAAATTGAAACAAAACCATTAAATACTTAATTAATTATTGTTTTAAAATCAATAAATTTCGCTTTAAAAACATCAATAATTTTAAGTTATGATATTCTTGCATTTTCACATTTGTAAATATAAATGTTGAATAAATAGGAATTATCAATTTAATAATTATATTTGCAACGCAAACTTTTAAATATAAAACTGTATTTAGACAGACGCTTTTAGTTTCCTTATTTTTTCTGGACAATTAAATAAGGTTAAAAAGTACTTATTAATAGATTAAATTGAACAGAGGGTTCAATTTGTATAATTGAGAAATAGAATTAGGTTTTAAGAACGTACTGATTCTTTTTACGAATTTCAAACCCAAGAATCAGGTTAAAACTTTTTTAAAAATCAGCAGTTTTAACGCTTAATTTCAGCTTAAAACTTTACAATTCTTGCCTCAGTCATTTTTATTTTTGTATTGATTATCAACCATTAAATCAATAAATCATGAAAAGATCTAATCTTTTATTAGTAATGCTGATTTTAATTAGTCAGTTTTCATTAGGACAAAGCCAATCCCGTAGATTTAAAATGGAAGGGATTAATCCAGAAACTATTTTAGTCGAGAAGACTTTTTCTTCCTCTACGGAACTATTTCCGTTTGATAAAAGTGTAAATAAAATTTACGGCTTGGATATTAGTGCAGACATTGTACTTAATAATGATGAAAGTGTTGTGAGGTTTTTACTTGTAGATCAGAACTTCAGAGAATATTTAATTTATGAAACTTATTCTCTTTTAGAATCAAACTCCTCATATTCAGTAGAAAATATTTGTGAAGAGACAGCTGTTTTGAATGGAGTAAAAGTTTACTCAGTAAAAATTGAAATTAACAATGCAAAACTTACACTTCAAAGTCTAACCTACTCAACTCAAATTGAACCGGGAGTAAATTCTGAGAAGATAAAGAAAGAGAAAAAGCAAGGTCAGAATGAAGAGAAGGTATCCAAGCTTAATAAAAATTTGAAAGATAAAGGATTAAACTGGGTCGCAGGACTAACATCTGTTTCTGAGTTAAACTATTCGGATAAAAAGAAATTATATGGACAGAGTACATTCCCTCCCGGCTTTGAATATTATGCTGGAGGTATTATAAGTACTGGAACTGAAATAACATCGTTAAAATCGGCTACAGCAGCTAGTCTGATGGTTGAGGACTGGGATTGGCGAGACCGACATGGAAAAAACTGGATATCACCTGTTACTAATCAGGGTTCTTGCGGTTCTTGTTGGGCTTTTGCAACAACTGGCGCAACTGAAGCACTGGTAAATGTATATTTTAATCAGCAACTAAACCTCGATTTAGCTGAGCAGGATATTCTATCATGTAGCAATGCCGGAAGCTGTGATGGAGGATATCCGAAAGTTGCACTTGAATATATTAGTAATACCGGTATTGTAGATGAAGTAACATTCCCATATTCGAATACCGATCAACCTTGTACTGACAAAGGATCTAGTCCCAATGAATTAATTAAAATAGGAGGAAAAGTATTTTTTGGTTCGACGGAATTACCAAAAACGGAAGATAATCTCAAAAAACTACTTATTGAACGCGGTGCGTTAAGTGGTGGTCTTTTCGACTGGAGCCATGCCATGGTATTAATTGGTTATAAAGTAGTAAAAGAGGGTGATGTATTTTATTGTAGCAATCCTAATTTATTCCATTTTTGGAAAACAGTAGAGTCAGGTGATCCACTAATTGGAAAAACAGTCTGGATTTTCAAAAATAGCTGGGGAGATAGTTTTGGTGATGATGGATATGTATATGTAGAAACATCAATTACAAATATGGGATGGACTTACGGACTTGAATCAATAATTACAAGTAATATTAATAACTATGAGGTAATTTGCGAAGACAACGATGGAGATGGCTACTTTTGGTGGGGACTTGGTGATAAACCTGCGACCTGTACGGGTCCAGATCAACCTGATGGCAACGACTCTGATCCAACTTTGGGACCTTTAGACGAATACGGAAATTGCACAATATTAAATGCTCAACTAACAGCCAATTTTTCAGCAAATAAAACAGTTGTAACCGAAGGAGAAACTGTAACTTTCTCTGATTTGTCCACAAATAGTCCAACTACTTGGGAATGGGTATTCGAAGGAGGTAATCCCTCAATATCAACATTAAAAAATCCATCAGTAGAATATAATTCTTACGGCAATTATACGGTGACTTTAACAGCAACGAACGCATCTGGATCTGACACAAAGATTATTGAAAATTTTATTGAAGTTAATGAGGTTATTGCAATTCCCGCAGCCGATTTTTCAGCAAATAATACAAATATTGACGAAGGAGAAATAGCAACTTTTACGGATTTATCAACCAATAACCCTACCGCGTGGGAATGGGTGTTCGAAGGAGGTAATCCCTCAACATCAACATTAAAAAATCCATCAGTAGAATATAATTCTTACGGCAATTATACGGTGACCTTAACAGCAACAAACGCATCTGGATCTGACACAAAGATTATTGAAAATTTTATTGAAGTTAATGAACCAGTTCCTCCGCCAGTTGCAAATTTCGCAGCTGATAATACAGTTATAACCGAAAATGAAGAAGTAACTTTTGCTGACTTATCAACCAATAATCCTGTTTCATGGAACTGGATTTTCGAAGGAGGTAATCCCTCAATATCAAATTTAAAGAATCCAAAAGTAACATATAATACTTCAAATAAATTTAAGGTGTCGCTAACAGTACAAAGTGCTTCCGGCTCTGATACAAAAATTATTGAAGACTACATTGATGTTAAAGAATTCGTTCCATCTTATTGTACATCAACAGGAGATGCAACCGACGAATGGATTTCACACGTTCAAGTGGGAGAAAATGGTCACACATCAGGTTCAGGCGGATATGAAGATTTTAGTTCAATAGTTTTTAACATTGAGTCAGGAAAAACTTATGACATTACACTATCTCCAGGATTTAGTTCAAGAAGCAAATTTGAATACTGGTCGGTTTGGATAGACTTTAACGGCAACAAAGATTTTTCTGATACAGGAGAACAAGTATTTAGCTCTTCAAAGGCGCGCTCTGCAGTTACAGGCACAATTACAATTCCCAATGATATTGCTCTAGAAACAAGAATGCGTATAGCAATGGGGAAAAGTGCTCCTTCAGATTGTGGAACTATTGGTTTTGGTGAAGTTGAAGACTACACCGTTATTATAAGAGAGGCAGTTCCGCAGCCACTTGCTTCCGACTTCATTGCCAACAGATTCAGTATTCAAGTTAGTGAAAGTATTCAATTTTCTGATTTGTCATTAAATGAACCAACAAATTGGCAATGGTCTTTCCCCGGAGGAACACCTGAGATGAGTACTGAACAAAATCCAACAGTAGTGTACAATTCGATTGGGGAACACGATGTTACATTAATAGTATCCAAAAATGAATTTGATTCTTCAAAAAAAATAGAACTAAATTATATTTCTACAACTGAAGATTCACCCTCTGAATATTGTGTGCCTGTGGCAATAAATAGTTCCAAAGATTTTATAGAATCTGTTAGTATTGAAAATGTTATCAATAACAGTACATTAGGAAATAATTACTCGCTTTCAGATAATACCATTTTAATGGTTTCGGCTAAAAGTTACTCTGTTACTTTGACTCCTAATCTATCCACAACTAGGAATTTCTGGAAAATATGGATTGATTTTAACGATGATGGAGATTTTGACGATTCAGATGAAACTATTTTTATAATGAATAATAAAAAGGGAAGTGTTACTTCAAATATCATAATTCCAGAATACGCAAAAGGTAGTTCTAGAATGAGAATATCTATGCGAGAAAAAGTAGCGCCTAATCCATGCGACGATAATTATAATGGAGAAGTGGAAGACTATCTAGTGTCATTTAACGAACCTGCAGCATCGCAATTTAAATATATATCTACCGATGCTCGGAATTTTGACATAAATAATGAATTTAAAATTTATCCAAATCCTGTTAGCGATAAATTAAACATCAATTTAAATTCAATTGAGTTAGATGATTTTTATACCATCTATAACCTTAATGGAAAAAAAATATCAACGAACAGAATAACATCTACACTAACAACCATTGATATTACTAATTATTCAAATGGAATGTATTTAATTGTAGTGGTGAGTAAAGGAGAATATTATAATCAAAAATTTATAAAGCGATAAAACCTGAGATAATTTTCAACACTGTTTCGCAAAGTGTGCAATTAAAGAAATACCGAAGGTTAAAACCTTCGGTATTTCTTTTTATTAGTAATGATAATATTGACGTTCAATATTTCTATTGTCATTTATTACCTCAAAAAAACAGTTGGCGATTCACCTTCAATATTTCGTCTTTTAGAAGTTTTTTTTATCACTTCGGCTTTCTCTTCGTTACTATAACCCCTCCAATTACTAACTTCTTTGTGTGTTCTTCTACAACCAAAACAAACACCTGCGCTATCGTGCTGGCAAACTTTTATACATGGCGATTGAATATTTTGCATATCCATATTTTACAAATACTTTTAGTTGTAATTTTTATTACAGAAAATATTAAAAACAAATTAACCGGTTACAAAGTCAAACCAACCACTGTTTTCCTCGTACCCTCCAACAACCTGGCTTTTATTGTTAAACGAGAAGGTTGCTATTAACTTTGAAATTTCTTGTTGTAGCATGGTAATTCCTCCTTCAATCAAATCTTTTCTAAACCCTTTGTCAGCCATTTCTAGTACTTGATTCATAGAAATAACGCGACCAATTATTTTACCCATTTCAACTAATTTGCGTTGTGGCATTTGTAAATCCAAATTAAAATTAATCTGGGTTTTTACATACTCAGCCGCTCTGTTAGTTAATTGATATTCTTTTAAAAACTGGAACAAATTACTTTCTTTTGCACGTTTCATAAGTTTTATCAAACTCTCAGTAATTTGCGCATAAAGAATATCGTTTGAACCTTCAAAAATTTGAAACGGGCGACTATCTGCAGTACCTCTACCTGCAATATGATTTAGTTTATATGCCTTTGCTCCAACCAGTTGCACAACAGACTGTGCAGCTTCCTGCATATAATCTGTAATTACACTTTTTACTGCGTTCGCTTCCATTCCGTGTGGAGCCATATCAACTTCCAAACCAGCTTTTTCGCTGCTATTTATGCACATAGCAGAGCAAACTGTGTACGAGGCCTGCAGCTTCGATAATCGCTGCTGAACCTGATCGTAATTAAATAGACTTTTACCACCTATAAATCTTTGGTTACAGTGTGTAATTGCCTCATCTAACATACGCTGAATAAACCCCATTGCCATTCCCGGAAATTGCATCCGGCTACGATGCAAAAGATCAAGCATCATTTTTACACCGGTTGTATGAGGTTGCAATTTATGGACTGCAGGTAATTTTACATCTATTTTATTTCGTCCGTATGGAATTGCATAAAGACCAAGATTTTCAAAAAACTCTTCAACTTCAATATTTTGGTCAGGAGCACTTACATCGCACAAGAAAAAGTTGATATCGCGCTGTAAATTACCCGCTTTGGTTTTTTGCCTACCCGATAAAAGCCAATAATCTGCCCACCCGGTTAAACCTGCCCAATGTTTAGTACCTTTCAAATGAAACTTACCTTCTTCTTCTGTATAAGAGGTTTGCATATTCAAGGCATCGCTACCAAAACCGGGTTCGGTTATCATTAATCCACCCATGGTTTTATCTTCCAAAAAACGTTTAAAAACAGGTGCCTTTGCTTCGGTATGGCCAAATTTCCCAAATGGTTGAAGAAAGAGTGCTGAGTTAATCCCAAACGTTAAAGAGAGTGCCAACGATTCGTACGACGCAGTTGCAAGCAGTGCAATATTTTCGCTCATTACACCACCACGACCACCAAACTCTTTTGGAATACCAACTGCCAATGGATTTACAGACATTATTTCGCGCAAAACAAACGGAGGTAAACCACGTTTTATAGCAAGCTGATTAATGTCTGCTCGTTCATTAAAAACAAGTTTCATTTTTGCTTTTAATACACTAATAAATTCGGAGAAAGGAGGTAAACTACTATTTGAAGTTTCTTTTTTATCTACTGCTAATTGATTCATAAAATTATATTCTAGTTTTTAACAAATTGTAAATGAATACTAGTCACAATCATTGTTAACGTCTCCCATTCAGTAATGTTCGGAGGAATCTAAATATAATTCTTAAACTGTTATGAATCAGCAATAGTAACTGACAAAAAAAGTTGAGGGCTTATTTATATTTTAATTTTACTTAAATGTAAAAGGACTAACTTGCTAAAACTGCATTTACCTCTTTCAGAATTGCCTTTTTAGTTTTTACTCCAACAATTCGCCCGGCTTCTATTCCATCTTTTAAAATTAATAAAGTTGGAATATTACGAACTTTAAACTTTTTTGCCAAAGGTTGATTGTGGTCAACATTAACTTTACCAACCCTGAATTCGTTAGTAGATTCGGCAATCTCGTTTAAAACAGGAGCGACCATTTTACACGGACCACACCAAGGAGCCCAAAAATCAATAAGAATAACACCTTTACGAGATGCAGCTTTAAAACTTTTATTACTAAGCACCAATATTTTTTTGCTGTTAGTAACAGGTTTTGCATTTTTCATTTTGAAGTAATTGAAGGTAATCAGCCCCAAAAGAAGTACTACAAATGCGATAACTACAATAAGTATTGTTGACATTTCTATATTAGTTTAGTATTTTTATTTCGGAAGTTAATTCCATTGTCTGTTTGTAAGTTGCACTTACTCCGCAGTATCTCTCTTCCGATAAATCAATTGCTTTTTCTAATTTAGCCATTGGCAAATCTTTTCCTTTAAACTCGTAAATAACGTGCATTTTAATAAAATGCTTTGGGTGTTCTTCGGTAAGTTCGGCTTCAACTACTACATTGAAATAGTCTAACTTTACTCTCATTTTTTTAAGAACTGAGACAACATCCATTCCGGTGCAACCTGCCAAAGCAGCCATCATTAAAGGTTTTGGACGTGGGCCACGATTCTCGCCACCAACTTTTTCTGTTGCATCAATTACAAACTCGTGCCCGTTAACTACAGTTTTAAAGGCCATATTTTCAAGCCACTCTACATTTATTCTTTCTTTTGCCATTTTTTATTTTTTTATTTTGAATATTCTTTATTTAATATGCAACAAAGAAATATTTATAAGGTTCGTATTATTCCTATTAAAACAGTGTGTATTTCAAATTTATAAAGCGCATTATATCTTCAACTTCAAGAGATGATTCTTCAATTATTCTTTCAATTTCACCACCAAACAATTTTCCCATAACAGCACCATTTACAGTAGAAACAAATACCTGTCCATCTGATTTTTCGTAAACAGCAAACGATTTAGGCATCATAGTTCCAGTTTTTTTACGGTCGTCAACTTCTAACATTTCAGCAGCAAAACCACCATGACAGTATTTTACAATTTTAAAATTCCCAATCTCGTAACCACCATTTGCAATTACTTCTTTATTCTGATCTATTACATCGGTAACGTGCCATCCTGGAGCCGCATTAATTCTATCCGACATTACTGTAACTGTTTTATCAAAATCGTACGGGCTTTTAAACTCTTTTACCAACATCTCTCCTGATGATACACTAATTGTTACAGCAGTGAAAACGATTCCTACTATAAACCCAAGAATGAGTGCTACTATTGTTAATACTTTTGTTTTCATATTATAAAATTTAGTCGGAAGACAGTAGACCAAAGACCGGAATTTTAAACTGTCCTACCTAATTATTTATTTTTGTATATCTAATTTATTACTTATCTCTATTTTTTTCTGACTTCCGTCTTCTATCTTCTACCTAATCTTCATTCACACATATTTCTCCCTTACGAATTGTACCAATGGTTTTCCATGTTACCAAAGCAACAGTTAAAATTGCAATTACAAACATTAAGAATGACAGATATTTATAAATTTCGGAGGCTGAAATTTGGTAAGCCACAATTGAAGCAATAGTAATTGCCATTAATGGAAATGTAAATGCCCACCACGAAATAAAAAATTTCAGTTTATGGAAACTCCTAAATAAAAACAGAAGGAGAACTACAAAGAAATAGGCAATAAAAAGTAGAAAGACTGCAAAGCTGTCCCAGCTTTGAGCAATTCGGATGTAAGCAATAAAACCTATTGCAGGTGGTGCTATTAATATAAACAGTGTTGGAATAAATTTTTGCGGCATTAAATCATGAAATATCACACGGTTCATAAAAATCACAAATAGTACTATCCAAAAGAAAAAACCAATAGCGAAATAAGCAAATGAAAATGCTGTAGGCATATAATCCACACCGGCAACCGGAACTAGTATATTTCCTACAACAGGTATAAACCATGCGGGGTTCATAACATGGATTTCAAAATTATGCTGTATCCAAAAACTTATTGTGTAAAACATAATTACGGTGTGAGTAATTACTCCAACCCACCATAAAACCAAAGATAGAAATGGCCAATAAGTCATAAATGCAATTGCCAGTAATAAAAACGAAATTGATATTGCTGAAAAGAAATTTATTCGAATACGATGCTTAAAATCGGCTTTTACTTCGTCGTAATGATTTATGGCTTTTCTTCCATAAGTGAATAGGAAAAATAGAAAAAGACCAAATGTAAAAAATAACATGCCATCATAAAATATTTTTGGCATCCATTGCATATGGTAAAACTTAGCAAAAACAATTGCAAGCCCCGACAGTCCCATAATTATTGAGAATGCTGTAATTGGAAAATATTTTAATTTTTCTTTCATATTATATTATTTATTTTTTTGTTTTAGTTTCTCAAATACTCCGAAACACTTAATGCTGCAATTGTACCATCGGCAACTGCCGTAGTAACTTGGCGATATTTTTTTACTATACAATCGCCGGCAGCAAAAACACCATCAATATTGGTTTTCTTGTCACCATCAACAATAATTTCGTTGCGCTCATTTAATTCTACAAGCCCTTTTATACTTTCTGTATTTGGCTGATAACCAACAAAAATAAATGTTCCATCAGTTTTAAATTCTACAGTTTTTCCTGTTGGAAGATGTTCTATTGATACTTTTTCAAGTTGATCAGTTCCGTAAAACCCACGAAGCTCAGATTCCATTATAAATTCAATTTTTGGATTTTTCTGGGCTTCCTGAATTGCATGTTCAAATGCCTGAAAATGATCGAATTGGTGAACAATAGTAACTTTTGTAGCATAAGTAGTTAAAGCAACTGCCTCTTCTAAAGCTGAGTTTCCACCACCTACTACTACTACTTCTTTTCCTGTAAAAAAGTCGCCATCACAAGTTGCACAATACGAAATTCCTTTTCCTTTAAACTGCTCTTCGCCTTCAATATTTAACGAGCGTGGTCGTCCGCCTGGAGTTAAAACAACCGATTTACTTTTAAAAATTCTTCCGTCTTCAAGTTCAACTACTTTTACCTTTTCGTTAAAAGAATACTTTGTAATTTTTATATTCGATTTAATTTTACACCCAAAACTTTTAGCCTGCACTTTCATTGTATTTGCAAGAATGTAACCTTTAGTAGTTGCAACACCCGGATAGTTTGCAATCTCTTCGGTAAAAACCATTTGACCACCAATAGCACCTTCGTTTAAAATTAAAGTAGAAAGTTTTGCCCTAGAAGTGTAGATTCCAGCTGTTAATCCTGCTGCTCCTGCTCCAATTATTATTGTATCGAAAATTTCGTCCATGACTAAAAAAGTATATTTAAATAAAAAATAATTAAAAGATTGTCATTTCTGCATTAGCAGAAATGACAATCAAAAAAGAAATTACTACTAAAAATGTGTATCTAAAATAGAAGTAATTTGTTGCATATTTAGAATACTTGTAGTAGCCTGTGCAACTTTTCCATTTTTGTAGAACATTGTAAATGGTAATCCCATAAATCCTCTACATTCAGGAGCATTACGGATAATGCCTGCCTCAGGAGTATCGAATGCCATAGAAGCAAATTTAATATTGGTACGCTCCTCTTCCAACTCTTCCATTGCGTCATAAACCGGAATACACATTGGCCCCATTCGTCCAGCACAAACCATTACGTTTTCGTTTTCGGCAATCATTTTTTCTAACTCTGCTGCTGTCTCAATTTCATGAACAACTGTCTGTAACATTTTCATACTTTAAAATTTAAATTGTTTTTATTTTGAATTAATTATTTGTAATCTCGGCAATAATATTTTTGTCTGACTCTAACTTTCCCTGTAAGTAATCATCTATTAAATCATAAGGCGATTTCTTAGCTACTCCTACAAAAAGATTTACTTTATTAGATGCAAATAGTGAAATTATTTGTTTATTAACTTTATATGCAATTACATCAGATACACCCTTATTTTTCAACCACTCTGGCAATTCAGAAATATTAATATCTAAAGGAATCTCAACCATTTTACAATTAATAATTTTCTTGTCAATTTCAAAAATTTCGTAGTGGTTACACTCTCCGAAAAATTCGCTTAATTCATTTTTTGATATTGGAATTGCTACTCGTCTCATTACAATTTTTTATATGATGCAAATGTAATACGGTTACAAATTTCATAACAACAAATAGCATTTAAGTGTGCCATTATAAATGTTGAAATATTTCAGTTTTTTTCCTGTCAAATAACAAAAAATTAATATTGATGCTTAGCTATTGTTGTTTAACAAAGGTTTTGATAATTTTGTAATTCTGTAATTCTGTAAAAAAACAAGGAGTTGAGATATAATGAAAGATTTAAAAAATAGCGAGCAAACAAGTTCAGGAAAAAATAAGATTCTCACTTTAGATGATTTCTCCAAACTAAATCAAAACAAAACTCAAATTACCTATTTAAAGGGCGAGAATATTTTTAAACAGGGAGCCTTTGCACCATACGTAATTTACGTTGTTAAAGGCTTGGTTAAGGTTTATTTACAAACCGGGTACGACAAACAAATTAATGTTAGTTTGGCTAAAACAGGCGATTTCCTTGCTTTCTCTTCGCTTTTTGGCGAAAACATACATACCTACTCTACACAAGCAATTAAAGACTCGGTTATTTGTATGATTGAAAAAGAGAGTTTGAAACAAAGTCTTATCGACAATCCAGAATTTGCATTAGAAATAACATCTGAAAATTACAAAAACGAAAGACACCTTTTCGAGATTATTAAAAATATATCGTATAAACAAATGCGAGGAAAACTGGCTTCCGGCTTGCTATATCTCTCACAAGATGATTTTTTAAAAGAGGATATTTTTAATTTTCTTACCAGACAAGATATTGCAGACTTTTCATCTATCTCAACCGAAAGCGCAATTAAATTTTTAAAAGAATTGGAAAAAGAAAAAATTATTAAACTGAGAGGTAAAAGAATTGAAATTTCAGATTCGGAGAAGCTAGAATCGATTAGTAAAAATGGGTGACAATGCTGAGTTTAAAGTATTAAATTAATTAAGTATTTATGTGATGATTATTTCGGAGGAGAGAATAAGGAGGTTAGCAACAGAGTTTGTATTTTCGGCGAGCAGAAGTAGCGGGCCAGGTGGCCAAAATGTAAATAAAGTAAACACTAGAGTCGAACTTCGTTTTTCAATTATTGCGTCAGCATTTCTTTTAGGCCACGAGAAGCATAAAATTCAAACCAAACTAAAAAATCGAATTAATTTAGATGGCGAATTAATTTTAGTAGCACAATCTGAACGTTCTCAATGGCGCAACCGCGAAAAAGTAACAGCTAAATTTTTCGAACTAATAGAAAAAGCTTTAACACCAACAAAAAGAAGAATCAAAACTTCTCCCACTTTTGCATCGCGTGTAAAAAGACTAGATAACAAAAAGAAAATAAGCCAGAAAAAACAGATGAGAAAATTGCCTGACGAATAGCTGCAAATACTTTTGACAATTTTTAATTTCCTCAATAGATACATTATTTTTCTTTAATTCGTTCCATTTTTATTTCTTTGCAAGGAACAAAACTATCACTGTTTTTAAATGAGAAACTTTCTTGAAAAAATTGGAAACTTCATTATCGGATTTGTAGATTGGTTCTATTTCCCATTTTTACGATTTATCCCCATTAAAATTTTCAGATACGCTGCAACTGGTGGAGCAAATTTGGTTCTCGATTTATTTCTATACTTTATTTTTTACCGATACATTCTCGATATGCAAATTGTTGACTTAGGTTTTATTGCAATAAGTCCACACATCGCAGCATTTTTATTGGTATTCCCAATTACATTTTCAACTGGTTTTTTGTTGGCAAAATATGTAACATTTACGGGTTCAGAATTAAAAGGCAAAATACAACTATTAAGATATGGGATTACTGTAGCCGGAGCAATAATTCTCAACTATATTTTTATTAAACTGTTTGTTGAGTATGCAGGTTTGTACGCAACACTTTCGAAAGCTATAACAACAATTATTGTAGTTGTTTATAGTTATCTGCTGCAACACTATTTTTCGTTTAAAACAATAAAACCTGTTGATGCTGAAAAAATTACACGTTAATTTGTTGTTTATTTCTATATCTTTATTTATTGAAAATGAATGAAATTCGTCAAAAATATTACCCAACCATATTACAGGCAATCCACTTAATTATCTTGTATATATTTATTCAAACGGTGGTTGATTTTCCGTTGGCACTTTACGATTATTACAACGGAACAGACTATTTATATAATCCATTAAAAAAAATTATTCTGGGTGTTGGATCCGTTCTTTTCATACTTTACTACGGATATAAAAAATCTAAAGCACCTTTATCTCATATATTTCCTTTAAAATTTTTCAACCCACTAATTTTAATCCCAATTACTACATTTTTATGGGCTGCACATAATTTATTAGAAATTGTTGGTGGATGGATGGGTAAATTTATACCAGCGCCTGCATGGTTTTGGGAACTATTTGACAAAATTTTTGAAGGTGATTTTGGCTGGTGGGGAGCATTTATGAAAGTGGCTATTATAGCACCAATTATTGAAGAGCTTATTTTTAGAGGTTTAATTCTACAAGGATTT
>DAOVTY010000120.1 GCA_030632865.1 Bacteroidota bacterium | reverse complement strand
ATGAATTCCTGTCAAGTACATTTCGTAGCCCGGATGTTGTGTTTTTAACATAGGAGCTTTACTTATTGAATGTGTCCAATCACTAAATTCAATATTATCGTAATACTCTTCCATTCCTTCTACAGTAAGACCATTATCCCAAGGAAAAGTTAAATAATTAGCTCCTTCGGCAACTGTTTTATCAAAGTAATATTCCACATGGCACTGAGCACAAACCAAACTACGCATTTCCTGATGGCTGGCTTTTTTAATATCTTTTCCCATTCTTTCAAATGCTTCAACCAATGCCGGGCGAGTAATTGTTAAATTCATGGTTTTCGAATCGTGACAATCGGCACATCCAATAGTATTAACTATTTCGGCTCCTAAACTAGCCCACTTTCCCGTATAAAACTGTGCTACTCCTATTTCATTCATTAAACGTGGAACATCGGGGCTTTTGCATGTCCAACATGTTGAAGGCATCGGTCCATCGGTTGCAGATGTAGGTGCACCTGTACGTAAAGTATTTTGAACATCGGCGATGGCGTAATAATGGCCACGCCCTTGATTGTAATCTTTTGCAAAACCATAACCGGCCCAAAGAACTACAAGACGTGGATCTACTTCTAACATATCTATCGTTGTATTTCCATTGTATTTGGTTTTAAAAGAGGTGTCGGCGGTTCCATAATAAGATTGAAACTCGCGTGGGTAATTTTCCCCCCATACTTCGTTCCTTGGTTCAAAAGCACTAATCTCTTTTTTAGGAACATTAACATAAGCAGCTTCTGCACGACGCTCCACAATTGAAGAAGCCAATAAACCTAATAAAAAAACTACTATTATGGTAGCTAAAAAAATGGACCATGCCAGCCAAGGGCGTTTTTCTGTAATTTTCAAGTTTGAACTCATTTGTATCTGTATTTTAGTTATTATTTGTATAATTTTTAATCCATTCCGGCACTGGGCTTTCAGGAAGCGGAACTCTTGCATTTGGCACACTTGACAAACTGTTTACCCTACCATGAGGAACCTCACGGTGGCAATCCCAACATTTACGATCTTGCATGTGTGCTTGATGTCCTTCAACACTTGCCGAAAGCTTTGGATCTGTAATTTGCCGCGAATGACAACGAATACAATTATTATGTACAACCTCTGCTCCCTCTTCACGAATAAAAATTACCTGCGGCTCTTTTCTAAACGTAAAAATTGTAGCGTGCCTTAATCCATCTTTTGCTTTAAAATAGTACTTATTTGCAATATTGTTATGCGGAACATGACAATCATTGCAATGGGCAACTTCTCGATGCGAGCTATGATTCCATGTTGCATATTGCGGCGCCATAATATGGCAATTGGTACAAGTCTCTGGCTTATCTGAAAGATAAGAATGTGCTCTCGAAACATATAAAATAAAAAAAAGCATTCCCAAAAAAATACTGGAAATAACCATCACCGGAAATCTCCATATAGGAGGAGGTAAAAGTCTTTTTAGCATAATTAAAATCAGTTTTTAATTTCAGTTCAAATATTGGGTAAATTACAACTCAATTCTGTAACAGATGTTACAAATAATTAAAATTTATATCCATTACAAAAATAGTATATGTGATTCTTCTTTTTTATAGATGATGTACTCCTTACTACATGGGTGGACCCTAATTTAAATTAGGAGTTTTACTATTTATCATTTGAAAACTAATCAGAATAATCTTATTCAAAATCATATTTTAATCTATTAATTTCTCAAGACTTTGTGTAATAATTTGATATATTATGCACTGAAATTCAGTCTATTTTAAAGCCCCATACTAATTAAAAAAGTTGCAGCAAAAGCTATAATAGCATAAAGTTCTGGAAACACGGCAAGCACCATTGTTTTCCCGAAAATATCATGCCCCGATCCAATTCCGGCAATTCCGTTTGATGTTACTCCACCCTGATTTAAGGCTGAGAAAAACCCAACAAAACCAAGCATTAAGCCGGCAGATAAAATTGCCATACCTTGTAACATAGTCATTTCAGCAGAAATAATTCCCTGATTGTTAATGATAAAGAAACCTGCGAAGCCATACAATCCCTGAGTTCCCGGAAGTGCACTTAAAAGCAGGTAACTTCCAAATCCATCAGGTTTTTTCTTAAGGGCACCAACAGTTGCATTGCCACCTTTCGAAACGCCAATTGCGCTTCCCACACCCGAAAAAATAAGCATAATTGCCAATCCAGTGTAAGCTAAAATAATTGCAGTAGTCATAATGTATTTCTTTTAAATTAATAATTATTATTCGTTATAGTATTTCATTTATCTCTGTTCCGAAAATGGTTTATATGCTTCTCCCCCACCTTTAAATCCGGCATTTTTGTAAAATTCAACAAATGTTAAACGCATTGGATGTACAAACGACCCCAACGATGAAATAAGAATGTTTAAGGTGTGTCCCATCAATAAAAAAACAACAAAGAAAACAGGCCCCAGAATTTTTGATGCACCAAGAATTTGCATTGCAATATCGTTAATTACGAAACCTAGTATTGCACTAGAGAGTCCCAATGCAAACAAACGGATATACGATAAAAGATCACCGAAAATACCAGTTATTGTTGAGTAAATATCCCAAACACCTTTTCCAACTCTTGAAAATATACTTATTTCAGGATCGCTAAAAAAGATTATAAAAAAACCCCCTATTGAAAGAATAAAATATAATATGATTTTATTTTGAGGAATAACTTCGATGCTTGTTAAAGCAACATAAATTATACTACCCAAAATAGCTAGCAACCAACCAAATGTTGCAAGCGAATAAATTACTCCAAATTGTTTTATTTGATTTGCAGCTTTTATAAACAGACCATAAATTATTTGCAAACCACCAAGCAAAAGGGCAAGATTAAACATTTTGTCAGGATTTAGAAAAAGCGATTTATATTCAGCAACCAATGGAATTTTAGCATCAATTAAATTTATGCCAAAAAAAGTTCCTGAAATTGCACCAAAAATTACTGTTGCCAATCCTAAAAACTGAATTAATGAGAGTATTGGTTTAATATCTTTTTTGGCTTTAAATTTGTAAAGTCCTGCGCCAATAATAAACAACAAACCATAGCCAGCATCACCAAGACAAAAGCCAAAAAACATCATAAAAAACGGAGCAAAAAACAGGGTTAAATCCAATTCAGAATAAGCAGGCAATGAAAACATCGAACCCACCGGCTCGAACAATTTGCTGAAACGGTTATTTTTTAGCAGAATTGGAACTTTGTCTTTTAACGTTGCATTTTCTGTAACGAAAAGCACACCATTTTTTCGCATGGATTCGTCGATTGATGTTTTCTTAGTGGAAGGAACCCAACCTTCTAGAATCATTAATTTTTCATTTGACTCCACCAATGTATTACAAATTACAGTTTCAAATTCAACCGAATTACTAATCTGGTTTTTAATCTGTTCCAGCATAGAAACTGAACTTCCGGCATGTACATCAAAATAATTATTTATGTTTTCAATCTTACTTACTGTTTCATCTATTTTAACTTTTATTTCCGAAAAAGAGAATTCTGGGAGTTTAACTTCATCGGCGTCAATAGTTAGCTTACTGTCTTGTTTTTGTACAATAATAATATAAACCAGATTTCCTTGTTCAGAAATTATTTCAACAGAAATTTTAGCATTTAAAAAATCGAGGAATCTCCTTTTTGAAACAATTAAAAATTTAATACTAATATTATTGTCTTCTAATTTTTCAATAATTTCATTGGAAAAATTTCCCCATGGTTTAGCTTTTTCAAACTTCTTTCTTAAATCATCAAGTTCCAATTCCAAAGTTTCTAATTCAGTTTGTTTTGAAATAATTTCGTACATTAAACTTATTCCATCGGTCTCCTTAATTATCTGAAAAAAAATGTTTTCACGCTTTTCTAAAAACTGGATGGTTTTTTCAAACTGATTAATAAGAATATATTTTTGTTTAATTTCATCAGTAACCGTATCTTTTTTTTCTACAACATGCAAAACCCCAAGTTGCTGTAACGATTCTAGAAACTTCTCATATTCCTTATAAAAAACCAGAAAAGTATATTTATGCATCTTAACTATCATACTGTTTCCTCCATCTTTTTTTGCTGGCGTTTTTTTACAATTTTTTGCGCCGACTTCGACAGGTTTTCCTCATCTTCCAAAAACCGTTTAATTTTCAAAATTGCATCTTGATAACCCGGTATTTGCACTTTCTCGTACAGGTTTACTTTTTGTGTTGTTTTTCGCCGTGCGTAATCAAGTAGTATCATTTTCCGATTAAAAAATTCCTTCTCTGTAACAATCTCTCCTAGTTCTTTTATAATTGAAATTCCTTTTGGAAACCATTTAGGCTGATTGAATAAACTAAATTCAGGTTCTTTGAATATGATTTTCTCAAGAATCGGAATTTTTACTCCGGCAATTTTTTTCATTGTTATTTGCACATCATTTATGGAAATTAAATTTGACTTAAATTCATTCCAAATACTTGCTGAAACGGTATTTAATTTCAATTCAGAACTCAACTTCTCCTCTAATTCGACGGTTTTATATTTTGCTTTTTTTACTTCCAACCTAAGGGCAGCTTCCTTATTTTTAATAGTAGGAAGAGCTTTAACCCGCATATTAAGTTGCTTATTAAGAGATTGTAAAGCCGTTTTATTATATTGAAATTTTATTGCCACTTTCTGTGTTTTAATTCATAAATATTATACAGGAAAAATGAGTACAGGAACTTTATCGGACGATACAAGCTTATCCAAATGGCTCGAATGAAACATTTTATAGAAAACCGATCGTTTTATTTTCGAAAATGAAATAAGATCGATATTATTCTCATCTACAAAGTCGTAAAAACCTTGTGTTATATTCTTACTTTCAAATAGTTTGCACTGAATATTTTGATCGCTGTATTCTTTTGTGAGCATTCGATTTAACTCAGCCACTTTTCTTCTGTGTTGCTGATCATATTTCAGATCAATGTGTACACAATAAATCTCTTTTTGCAATGGTTGAAGTATTTCGAGCAGCCTGTTTAGCGAAGAATTTTCTTCCTCATAAAAGTCTGTAGCATACATAATTTTCAATGCGCTTATATCTTTAAATTTTACTGAACAAGGCACCGCTAAAACGGGGTAATCAGAACGATCGATAACATTCAAAATAGTTTTTTCAAGAAAATCACTGCTCTTTTTCAGATTTTGGGTAATTCCCATTAATATTAAGTCTGGATCATAACGTTTGCATGCATCTGTAATCACATTTACCGGAGTGCCTTTTAACATTCTATAATGAACTTGTACAGCCTCAAATAGATCTTTGGGAATTTGTCTTTTTAATGTATCGCTAAATTCTACTAATTTAATTTCTGCCTTATTGTGTGCTTCAAGTAGCTCCAATTTCACATGTTTCTCCCACGAAGCGGTGTGTTTAACATTTTCGGTAACAATAGGATTTGGGTAAACATATAATAATTTTATCTCTGCATTTATTTTTTTGGCCAGCCTCATCGCATAAATACTAATGTCAATGCAGTCGTCTATTAATTTTACAGGAACAAGAATTTTTTTCAATTTTTGATAAGAAATATCCTCTTTAATTTTATCTAAGTCATAATCTTTATGAATCTGAAGCAAAATTTTCACCGCTTGTTCCGATTGATTCGGCTTCACTTTTAATAATACTTCATCAGGATTATATTCACTTCCCAGAGTTATCCCTTCGTTAGTAAAAAAACATTCAATCCCTTCAGCTTCAAATCTATTTTTCACAAAGCTCCCTAATTGGGGTCGTGCAATTCTTAGTATTGTAACTAATTGATTTTCCATCGCTTTTAACTTTTTAATTAAAATATCTAATCACTTTTTAGTACGCCGTATTTTTCAACTAATTCTGATTTTATGCCAATTTCGGCAACCGAGAAATATTTGTTGAATAAATTCCAGCCTGTGTCAATCATCGTATCAATTTCAATATTAATATCGATGGCTAGTAGTTTTTCTGAGTATTCTTTAGCGAAACTCATCGTTCGTTTATCGTAATCTGTAAGGTCGAAACCATTTTCGATTTTGGTTTTTGCATTGGCGGCATCTGCATAAAGACGAATTGCTGTATTCATAACCTGAGGATGATCTTCACGTGTTTTTTTTCCAATAACCAACTGTTTTAAGCGCGACAAACTTCTAAATGGATCTATAATAACTTTTCCGATATCAGTATCTTTTCTGAGGAATAACTGACCTTCGGTAATATAACCAGTATTGTCGGGTATTGCATGGGTAATATCTCCTCCGGAAAGTGTTGTAACTGCGATAATTGTTATTGAACCGCCATCGGGAAATTGAACGGCTTTTTCGTACAATTTTGCCAAATCGCTGTATAACGAACCCGGCATGCTATCTTTAGATGGAATCTGATCCATTCGGTTTGAAACAATACTTAAAGCATCAGCATAAAGTGTCATGTCGGTTAAAAGTACCAGTACGTTTTGATTTTTCTCTGCAAAATATTCTGCTGCGGTTAATGCCATATCTGGAACCAGCAATCGCTCAACAGGCGGATCTTCGGTAGTGTTTACAAAACTTATAATTCGGTCGATTACACCTGCATTTTCAAATGTATTTTTAAAAAATAGGTAATCATCGTTTGTAATTCCCATTCCGCCTAAAATAATTTTATCGGCTTTTGCGCGTAATGCAACCATTGCCATAACCTCGTTAAAGGGCTGGTCGGGATCAGCAAAAAAAGGTATTTTCTGACCGGTTACCAAGGTATTGTTTAAGTCTATTCCGGCAATTCCGGTTGCTATTAATTCTGATGGTTGTTTTCTACGAACCGGGTTTACAGAGGGACCACCGATTTCAACCAACTTACCATCAATTTCGGGACCTCCATCAATTGGCATTCCACAGCCATTAAAAAACCTGCCACACAATTCTTCACTTACTTTTAGTTGTGGCGCATGTCCATGAAAAACAACTTTGGCATTCGTTGGAATTCCTTCTGTTCCGGCAAATACCTGCAGAGTAACTAAATCGCCCTGAATTTTAACAACCTGTGCAAGTCGGTTATTTACCGTTGCAATTTCTTCGTTTCCAACTCCGGTGGCGTGCAGCGAGCATGTTGCCTTTGTAATTTGGTCTATTTTAGTATATATCTTTTGAAATGCTGTAGTTTCCATTATTTGCTTTTTAGTAATTTTTTGTACTTAGTTTTCTACAACCGCTCTTTCTTTCAATAATTCAAGTAGTTCTCCTTCAAATATTTCAAATTTGGCAGAATGAAATTCGGAGTAATTCATCTGTTTGAAGACATTTATTATTTTTTTGTAATACGGGTTTACCTCTTCAAAAGAGTCGAATTCAAAATGCATTCTGCAAACTTCCAAGACTTTATCCATCATATATTTTTGTCTTTCAATTGGAGTGGAAGCATCTATTTTGTCAAACGCATCTTGCTGAAGTATGACAAAATCAATTACTTCCGATTTCCATAAAACCTGATGATAATCGATTGGCACACCATCGTCGCCAAGAATATTTATTTGCTCATAAGCTTCACGTCCGCGAATAAGGAAGTTTTTTGCCAATAATATATTATCCACCCAATCAGGAGAAACATTCTTTTTCATGAACTCAATAAATTCGGGGTATTCAATATACTTTGAATAACTATCAACCGCTTCAATCGCAGGGTAACGCTTACTGTCGGCTCGAGTTTGCGAGAGTGCATAAAAACAACGGGCAGCTTTTTTAGTAGCTTCTGTTACCGGCTCTTTTAAATTTCCTCCGGCGGGCGAAACCGTTCCAATAAAAGTAACCGACCCAGTTTTGGAGTTGTTTAAATAAACATAGCCAGCGCGTGCATAAAAATTAGAAATAATTGCGGGCAAATCCATAGGAAATGCATCTGGCCCGGGGAGTTCTTCCATGCGGTTCGACATTTCTCGTAATGCTTGTGCCCAGCGTGAAGTAGAATCTGCAAGAAGCAATATTTTCAATCCCATAGAACGATAATATTCTGCAATAGTCATTGCAGTATAAACTGAAGCTTCGCGGGCTGCTACCGGCATGTTAGAAGTGTTTGCAATAATTGTGGTTCGTTCCATCAATTTTCTTCCCGTGCGAGGATCATCTAACTTGGGGAATTCTGTAAATATCTCAACCACTTCGTTTGCCCTTTCGCCGCAGGCTGCCAAAATAATCATATCCGCTTCGGCTTGTTTCGAAAGAGCGTGTTGCAAAACTGTTTTTCCGGTACCAAATGGTCCAGGAATAAAACCTGTACCTCCTTCAACAATTGGATTTAGACTGTCTATAACTCTGATTCCTGTCTCCATAAAATTAAAAGGACGAGGTTTTTCGGCATAGGCTTTAATAGGAATTTTTACCGGCCATTTCTGAACCATACTCACCTTAAATTCCTTTTTTTCTTCGTTTGCGACAATAGCAATCGTATCGTTTATTTTGTATTCTCCTTTCGGACTGATTTGTTTTACGATAAATGTTCCGGTAAATTTAAACGGAACCATTATTTTATGTGGCATCCAGTTCTCTTTTACTTCGCCTAACCATGAGCCGGGCATAACTTCATCTCCCGGTTTTGCTATGGGTGCGAATTCCCAAAATTTGTCGTCTTCTAGTGCAGGAGTGTAATCTCCTTTTTTAAGGAGAACACCTTCCATTTTGTCTAAATCGTGCTGCAGTCCATCGAAATTTTTCGAAAGGATTCCGGGTCCTAAAGTAGCTTCCAGCATGTGTCCTGTAAATTCTACTTCGGTGCCAATTTTTAAACTGCGCGTACTTTCAAATACCTGGATAAAAGCACAGTTTTCGCCAATTCTGATTATCTCTGCCATCAGTTTTACATCGCTCATGTTTATGTAGCAAATCTCGTTTTGCATTACTGGTCCGTCAACAGCAACTGTTACCAGATTCGAAATTATCCCAACAACTTTTCCCTTTGTGCTCATATCTTATTTATTAATTCTTCTTATTTCAAATAAATTCTATTTCATAT
>DAOVTY010000106.1 GCA_030632865.1 Bacteroidota bacterium | reverse complement strand
TCGGTAAAATATTCGTGACTGTCGTAAACTAATGGTCTGTTTTTAATTTTTGAAGCGATAAAATTTGCGGTTAACGTATCCAAATCGTTTGCAAGTAGCACATCGAACTTTGCAAAAAGCAAAAAAATAAACAACCTAAAATTATATTCAGCATAAAAAAGTGCTCCGGTTTTAAAAAATAAACTGAAACGTTTGGTCTGATAATTTCGTTTGGCGATATCAGGACTTACAGGTAATTTTCTGCCAATTAATAAAACACGAAAATCCATATTAGTTAACGTAGTACAAACTTTATGTACCCTGTTGTCGGAAACCAAGTCGTTGGTTACCGAAACAATAATTCTAATATTATCTGTCTTGTTCAATAAGTCCGATTTAAAACGTTTATAAATATAGAACTTTTTAGATGAGAAAATAGTATGTGAGTTTGCACTACCTGTTTTACCTGTTAACATTACTTTTCCATTATTCTTTCAAATTGAAATTTAAGCCCAAAATCATTTAACCTTATTAATTTATAAGTTTTTGCAATAGAAATATTTGTGATTTTTTCAGGCTATAAACTTATTTTTCTATTTTTGAAACTTCGAATCCATCAGTTGACGGACCGACTTTGAAATATAAATTTAGTATGAGTAACCAACCGCTTGCAGAAAGATTGCGCCCCAAAATGCTTGATGATTACATTGGGCAGGAACATCTTGTGGGCAAAAATGCTGTATTACGTAAAATGATTGAGTCGGGGAATATCTCGTCGCTTATTTTATGGGGACCGCCGGGAGTTGGTAAAACCACACTTGCAAAAATTGTTGCCAACACTCTCGACAGACCTTTTTATATTTTAAGTGCAATTAATTCTGGGGTAAAAGATATTCGCGAAGTAATTGATAAAGCTAAAAAGCAGCAGTTTTTTAGCCGCCCAAATCCAATACTTTTTATCGATGAGATTCATCGGTTTAGCAAGTCGCAACAAGATTCGTTGTTGGGTGCTGTTGAAGATGGAACAATAACATTGATTGGTGCAACCACAGAAAATCCATCTTTCGAGGTTATTTCGCCTTTACTGTCGCGCTGTCAGGTTTATATTTTAAAGCCATTAGATAAAGAGGGACTGCTGAAAATTGCAAAACTGGCAATTAAGAAAGATATTATTCTCAAAACAAAAAAAATAACTATTCGCGAAAATCAAGCGATGTTGCGTTTTTCTGGTGGCGATGCAAGAAAACTATTAAATGTTTTAGAGCTTGTAGTTTTAGCAGAAGAGAGTGATAAAATTGTAATTACTGATAAAAAGGTAACCGACCGTCTTCAAAAGAACCTTGCTATTTACGACAAACAAGGTGAAATGCATTACGATATTATTTCGGCTTTTATAAAAAGTATTCGTGGTGGCGACCCTGATGCCGCAGTTTATTGGCTTGCACGGATGATTGCAGGCGGCGAAGATGTTAACTTTATCGCACGTCGGCTTCTGATTCTCGCGGCAGAAGATGTGGGACTTGCAAACCCTAATGCATTGCTTTTGGCACAAAGTACTTTTGATGCGGTTCATAAAATTGGATATCCCGAGGCTCGAATTATTCTTTCGGAATGTGTAATTTATCTTGCAACTTCACCAAAAAGTAATTCTGCTTACTCTGCAATAAACGATGCGCTGGAGTTGGTGAAAAAAACTGGAGATTTACCTGTTCCGCTAAATATTAGAAATGCGCCAACTAAATTGATGAAAGAGATCGGTTACGGTAAAAACTATAAATATTCGCATTCGTACGAAGGTAATTTTGCCGAGCAGGATTTTCTTCCGGATGAGATTATAAAAGAGCGAATTTATCATCCTCAGCAGAATCCTTCAGAAATTAAAATTTTGGAGAGGCTTAAAAAATGGTGGGGAGATAGGTATTAAATAAAATTGCCGCGAATGCACGAATGAAAAAGATTCTTCATTTGCGCATCCGCGGCTAATATTTGTCAGTTACTATTTAAGAGTGCCCTTTTACAACTATCAACATTATTTTAAGATTTAGCCTGAAAAAGCTGAACAGTTGAATTAGTAAATTAGTCCTTCTGCGTTTTGTTCCTTTGGTCGGAATTGGAGGATAAAATTCATCTTTATTTGCACTATAAACTCTATTTTGATCTGTCATTTTTTTACAATTTTACAGTTTTACAAGTTAGTAATTCTACAATCTACTCAGGTAGCAGCCACCAAAACGGATAACCTTTTGCTTTGTGAAGAAATAAGTAGTGTAGGAATAATTTTATCCAGTGTCCGGCTAGTCCAATTTCGCCAATAGTAGAATTTAAATCTCTTCCCCATTCCGGGTATTTTTCCCAGTCGGGTACAACCGGAGAAACTGTCATTGTTGCACCTAATCCTTTGGTCATGCTGTAGCCTGCAGAAACAATACAAGCAGCACCCATTTTCCCCATACTTGCTGTATGTTTATGAGTCATCTTTCCACTTTTTATTGCCTCCGCAATATTTTGGGCTATAATTTTTCCAGTAACTCCCGATGGCATTCCGGTACGCGGAGGTGCCGGAGAAATGGGAGTGCCATTGGCACTTTTCATGGGTTTAGAAATGGGGTGGGGCGGAGCAAATGCAATTCCTGCAGCATAAATATTATCGTATGCTGGACTCTGATATGTTTGTGGCCAGTCGTTTACACTCCATTCTTCAAAAGGTTTTGCAGTGTAATCGGCATCAACTTTCATAAACTTGTTAGGTGCAAATACCGTTGAAGTTATGTCGTCGCCAGCTTTGTTGTATGCTTTTATATCTTGCCCCGAGAAGGCAGGTATTAACATTGCGAAATCGAATTCTTCGGAGTGATTTTTACCATCGAGAGTTTCGTAATGTGCTACACCTGGCTCAACTTTTTTAACACCGGCTCTTTTAATCCATTTTATGTTATTCTCAGCAAAAACCGATTCAGCAAAAATCTTTGTCGATGTAACATAACCGCCACGTTTTATAAAAGCACCACCCATACCAAAATCACCAACTTCGTATTCATTGGTAATCCATGTAATTTCTGCCATGTGCGAAAGTTTCCGCTGTTTTAGTTCGAATGCAATATTTAACGAATATTCGAAAGCTGCTCCCTGGCAAGTTGCTACAGGATGCCCAGTACCAACAAGTATCTTTTGCTTTTTGCCTTGTTTCATAAGCTCAATACTCTTCTGGAGCTCTTCCCAAGCGTGTGTAGCATGGTCGCACGAGCAAACTGAAACTGTATTTTTACCGGGTCCTAATCCTTCTGTCGCTTCAAATTTTAATTGTGGGCCGGTGGCATTTACCAGATAATCGTACTCTACTTTTTCGGTCTCCCCAATTTTATCTGGTTCGGTATAACTAATTTCGACTAACCCTTTAGAGTGATTCAGATCGCCCTCGGGATAAATGGCGATGGCTTTTGCCTGTTTAAAAATTATCCCCCACCTTTTATAAACTTTCTCAAGTTTAAAACGTACTTGTTCAGTTTTCATTTTGCCAACTCCAACCCAAATATTAGATGGAATCCATTGGTAATACTTACTTGGCGAAACTACTATTACATCGTGTTTTTTTCCTAATTTTTTCTTGAGAAATGAGGCGGCAGTGTGCCCCGAAACTCCTGCTCCTAAAACTACAACTCTCATAATTGGTGGTTTATATTTTAAATTTAGGTGTTAATATAGCTAAAATTAGACAAATGATTTATTATATAGCTATTTAGATATTTAAATATATATGAAGTTATATTATTTGTATAATCCTTTTGCCGACCGGTCTTCTAATTTTGGAGCAGGTGTCATAATATGTTTATTCTCTTTAACCAGTTTTAAAACTTCCTCAACCACTTTCTCCATTTGTGGGTCGCGTCCTTCCATTAGAATATTTGGGTCGTCCCAAACCTTAAAATCAGGTCTCACTCCTTCACCTTCCCAAAACCAATGTCCGTCGTTATCGTACAGTCTTGCACCAGGCACTGTAATAGAACCTCCGTCTATTAGTATATGACCAGTTGCTGGCCCTATTAATATTCCTAATGTACGTTCGCCCACTATAGGTCCGGCTTTCAACTCCTGAAATGCCCATGGCAAACCATCGCCACCAGAACCTGCCCAGCCGTTAATTAACATGCCCACCGGACCGGTGTTTGTTTTAATCGGATTAGTGTGATCTTTGCCATGACGCCAATGTAAATTGTAGGTAACGGGGCGTTGAAGCAATTCCAGAAAACGATCGGCAAGTGCACCTCCACCATTAAATCGTTCGTCTAATATAAATCCTTTTTTATCTAGCTGCCCATAAAACATACGAACCAATTCTAGCTGTCCACGGCCTGCTGTATTCGACATATAAATATATCCAAGTTGGCCATCGGATAATTCGTCTACCATTTTTCGGTTGTTTTCAAGATGCTCCAAATAACGAAGTTGTCTCTCTTCTCCGCTTGAAAGACACGTAATTACCATATCTTCTGCATCTTCTATATTTCCGGTAGATGTAATCTTTAGCGAAACTGTTTTTCCTGAAAGTCCTTCGAAAGCAGAATATGGGTCTTTTTTAGGGTTTAGTTTAATTCCGTTTACAGAAATAATAACATCGCCTTCAGCAACTTTAACGCCAGGTAAATCGAAAGGAGAACGAACCTCCGTATCCCAAGCTGCAGGTTTAACTATGTGCTTTATTTTGTATTGATCACCATCTAGTTCCCAATTAATTCCCAAAAATCCATTACCTCGCGATGGGGCACTTTCAACATCACCACCACGTGCATAAGTATGTCCGGCACTTAGTTCTGCAACTAAATTTAGTTGTAAGTTTGTTATGTCCCAACGGGTTCGGGCATCATCAATTAATACTGAATATTTATCGCGTAAACCTTCCCAGTCTAATTTGTGCATTGTAGCATCGTAAAAGAAATCGCGGTGACGCCGCCATGTATCATTAAATATTTGTTTCCACTCCTCTTTCGGAATTAAATCCATTACCAGTCCATCAGTTGGAATTGGTTTCTCCACTTTTTGACCGGAAGCAGCTTTTATAATTCCATATTTACCTTTTGCACTAACAATCATCGATTTCCCGTCGGCAGTTGAAGCAGCCCGACTTATTCCTTCCATTATCATTTTCTCTTCGCGCTCTTTTAAATCAAAAAAATGTAACGAGGCAGAGCGACTATCAGAACCACTATTAGGATGGCGTAAATAAACCAGTTTATCTTCGAAAGGAATTAACCCTGAAATGTTTCCGGCTTTAGGAGGAAGTATTACTAAACGTGCTTCCATATTATCGAAATCAATTTCGATTTTTACACTTTCATCTTCTTTTTCCTCTTTATTTTTGTCTTCTTTTTTATCTGATTTTTCATCAACCTCTTCCTTTTTATCTACTTTAAATGCAACAGTGTCGTTTTTTGCAGCCAATATAGAAGGTGTTTCTTTTGCTAAACTAATTGCTGCAATTTGTGTTGAATTTGGATAAATCCATGTTCCATCTCCCATATCGGAGTACATGGCTCTCATATTCCGATTAGTTAAGTAGAATAGATATTTTGCATCGGAACTGAACACAGGATAACTGTCGTTGTAAAACCCACTTGTAATTTGATATTGTTTTTTTTCTTCTAGACTATAAATAAAAATTGCAGTGTTTGCATTATCTAATTGTTGTGTAAATGTAATCCACTTAGAGTTGTGTGTCCACGAAATTGGAAATCTAAAACGTGAACCATGACCAACATTCCATTGTGTGTTTCCTGCAATTGTAGTCTCTCCACTTTCAGTATCAATTATCGAAATATTATTTGTTTCGTCTATAAATGTAATTTTTTTACTGTCGGGCGACCAGAATAATTTATAGCCAAATCCTTTTTTGCGTTTTGTCAACTGCTTGGCTTCTTCTTTGTTTTCGCTGTCTTGCAAATAAATTTGATATTCTCCTGATTTATCGCTCCAGTATGCAATTGTTTTACCATCGGGCGACCATGCAGGATTTTGGTCGAAAGCACCGCTCGATTTAGTCATGTTCAGTGTAAAGCCTTCTTTTACAGGAACGTTGAAAAGTTCTCCTCGAGCTTCAAAAACAATTCTTGTTCCACCTGGAGAGGCAGTCATATTCGAAATGTTTTTACTAACATCTTTTGCAGTTGGCATTTCTACCGATAAATCGCTTACAATATTTATTGCAACTTTTTTGTGTTGTTGCGATTTTAGATCCATTAAATAGAGATCGCCTCCCATTTCAAAAATTAATTCCGAAGGGCCGGCAGATAGGAACGAAATGTCGAAGTCTTTAAATTTGGTAACCTGTGTTTTCTCTTTCGTCTTTGTGTTGTACTCCCAAATATTAAGTCGCATATTTTCATCGCGGTCTGATAAAAAATAAACTTTATCGCCCGACCAAGCAGGTTTTCCATCATTTGCTTCGTTGGTTGTAATGCGTTCTGTTTTATTGGATTTGAAATCGTAAATAATTATGTCAGAAGTTAAACCTCCTCGATATCTTTTAAATGGGTAATTCTCTGTTATTTTGGTTATGTAGGCAAGTTGTTTTCCATCTTGCGAAAAGCTTGCAAGCTCGCCGTAAGGTATTGCTATTTTTTCGGGGAATCCACCCTCTTTATCTACCAGAAAAAATTGACTTAATCGACTTACTCCATTTTCGCGTGTCGATGCAAAAAGAATTTGTTTGCCGTTGGGATGCCAGTCAATCATTCTGTCTGAAGCTGCATTATAAGTTACTCGTGTTGGAATTCCTCCGGTAACAGGCATTACGAAAACATCAGAGTTTCCGTTGTACCGTGCAGTGTATCCTAGCTGTTTCCCATCGGGCGAAAACTTTGGCCACGACTCTTCTCCGGGAGAGTGAGTAATCTGCATTGCAGTTCCTCCGGTTTTCGAAACTATCCAAATATCGCCGCCATAAACAAATGCAATTTGGGTTTCCGAAACATCCATATATCGCATTAGTTTGGCACTGATTTGCGCGTTTGTACTTATAAATACGGTTAGTGCAATAGCAAGTAAAAATAACTTTTTCATTATATTTTGATTTTAGTTTATTTTTTTGGTTTTGAATTTAAACAATTAATATTAACACTTGTTTTTAGTCGCTTAAATGTTTCTAAAATTACAAAAAACTACGAAAACTATTGTCGTTATCAGCTTTGCTTTTTTATGCTACGCTTATCAAATATTTTAATGTATGTTAAAATTTGATACTCGCGTCGTCGCATGTTTATAAAATCCTATTTTACCCGAGTCCGGGTTGTATATTAATTCATGCAAATCGTTTTTGTAAGCATACAAACCCGCTTGGGTTTGAGAAGTTTCAGTTGATCGCTTCTTGGTTGAGACCGGCTCTCTATTTTCGGTTATTATAAACATTTTGAATAAATAGACTCCTCTTTTCAAATCCGTTTCTTACGAATGTAAATTCATCTATTTATTTTAAATATGACTGTATTTATGAATTTGATAAAATTGTGTTTTGCAAAAAACAAAGCCGTAGTTCTTTCGAACTACGGCTTATATATTTTATTAAATAAATCTGAAAATGATTTACTCCTCTTCCTGCTCTTTTGCGTAAGCTTTCAGCAGTTCGTCTTGAACATCTGAAGGAACTTTTTCGTATCCGTCGTAAGTTAGTTTAAATACACCGCGTCCTCCGGTAATAGAACTAAGCGAAGTTGTGTATCTATCCATCTCTTTTTGTGGTACTTTGGCTGTAATTTTTTCCAGTCCTTTTTCCGATCCCATTCCCATAATCATGGCGCGGCGTCCTTGTAAGTCACTCATTACATCACCCATTCTGTCTGAAGGAGTCCAAACTTCAAGGTCGTAAATTGGTTCAAGAATTTTAGCACCTGCATTTTTAAATGCCTGGCTAAAAGCATTTCTTCCAGCAAGTTTAAACGAAATTTCATTTGAATCAACGGGGTGCATTTTACCATCGTAAACATAAACACGAATGTCTCGGGCATAAGAACCTGTTAATGGTCCCTCATCCATTTTTTCCATAATTCCTTTCAAAATTGCAGGAATAAAACGTGCATCGATTGAGCCACCAACAATACTATTTATCAAGACTAATTTACCTCCCCACGGAAGTTCGTGTTCTTGTATATCGCGGTGAGCAAGCTTTTGTTCTTTTTCACCAATCTTTATCATTTTCTTTGCTTCCGATCCCTCTTCGAATGGTTCAATAATCATGTGAACCTCGCCAAACTGACCAGCTCCTCCAGATTGTTTTTTATGACGATAATCTGCTTGTGCTATTTTTGTAATTGTTTCGCGATAAGGAATTTTTGGAGTTAGGTAATTAACATTTATTTTATAAATAGTCTCAAAATACCATTTCAAAATATTCAGATGATATTCGCCTTGTCCGTGAACAAGCAATTGTTTTAATTCTTTCGAATATTCAATAAGGTATGTTGGATCTTCGTATTTAATTTTATTAAGTACTTCGCCTATTTTCTCATCGTCCGAGTCGTTTTCTGCTTTCATGGCAACAGTGTGCCTTGGAGTTGGAAAAATAATCTCCTGGAATTTTATGTCATCTTCTTTTGTACTTAAAGTCTGGTTGTATTTTGTGTCTTTTAGTTTAACAGTGCACCCTAAATCACCGGCAACCAACTTGTCAACTTTTTCGCGGTTTTTACCTGCCGATACAAATAATTGCGAAAGTCTCTCTTTGTTACCAGTAGTAGTATTAACTAAATCGAGCCCTTCTTCAATTGTACCCGACATAACTTTAAAAAAGGTAATTTCTCCAACGTGCGATTCAACTGCAGTTTTAAACACAAAAATACTTGGAGAATCTGACGCATCCATTTTTACATCTTTCCCACTTACAATCGATGTCATTTTTTTCTCGTTTGGAGCAGGCGAAATATTAGTAATAAATTCCATTAATCGCCCAACACCAATATTCTTTTTTGCACCTGTACAAAACACAGGGAAAAGTCCACGCTCGAGCATTCCTAATTTAATGCCTTTTCGCATTTCGTCTTCAGTAAGAGAGCCTTTGTCGAAATATAGCTCCATTAAAGCTTCTTCGTTTTCGGCAGCCATTTCAACTAATTCGTTGTGCAATTCGTCTGCTTTTTCTTTTTCAGAATCTGGAATATCAACAATTTCTGGTTTGCCACCGTTGGCTCCATATTTGTACATTTTCATCTTCAATACATCAATAATTGAAGAGAAGTTTGGCCCGGCATTAACAGGGTACTGAACTATTGTAACTTTATTTCCAAAAGTAGATTTGCATTGGTCCAGAGATGATTCGAAATTTGAGTTTTCGTGATCTAACTGGTTAAAAACAAATACCAACGGAGTGTCGGCGTCTTCAGCATGGCGCGAAGCTGCTTCTGTTCCTGCTTCAACACCGGTTGCTGCATTAATAGTAATTATACTTAGTGCAGTTACACTTAAGGCAGAAACTACGCTACCACAAAGATCATCCATTCCGGGTGTGTCCAGAATATTGATTTTCTTCCCATTGTACTCTGTGTATAACAATGTTGA
>DAOVTY010000107.1 GCA_030632865.1 Bacteroidota bacterium | reverse complement strand
TTGTTTTTCGCTTTTTACTAATTCTCTTCTTGCCCCGTATAAGTGATTAAAGGCACAGAGTGATAATTTTCTTTTTTCCAGAACCGGAGCAAAAAATCCATATCTTCCAAATATATTTTGCCAATCCCCTTTTTAAAAAAAGGTAATTTTGTTTTATAGTTGTTAATGCAATACATCACTAATTCGGTTGATATCTCTTCCGACACAAGCAGATGCATAATACTTTCTTCGCTATCTTCGCTATTAAAGAAAGGATTGCTTGCAACCGGGAAAGCACTGTTTACTCCAAATGCAATTTCCACTTCACTTTTAGGGTTAAAGAAAACCAGCCCGGTTTCGGTGAATTCAGAAAAATCGTTGGAGTTATCTTCATTGCGCAAAAAACCATCCTTTTTTGCTCTCTGTTTTGCCTCTTTTATCTCTTTGGTAGATAGTTTTAACGAGTTATTAAAAAATTCGATAGAATCTTTTGTAAACGTATTTATTTTTTCCGCCGGCAGAAATGCTATTTGCGAACCTTTGTTAAAATCTTTAAAACTTACAAACCGTTGATTTAACAGCGCATTTGTATTTTGTTTTTTGTGGTCTAAAAAATTAACTGCCATTCTACTTTTCATCGAGTTTTTTTCGTCTAATATTAAATCGGCATTAAACGGCGCCTGAAAATACACGCCCGAAAACCACCATTCGTCTTTCCAAAGAGCAATGCCGATAAACATTACAGTATTAATCTCTTTCAAATCTTCGTGGTGGTCGAATGATTTTTTTGTTAGCTTAAATTTTTTGCCCGATGCAATGTGTTCCATAAAAATGTCAAAACTGTCTTGTCCCTTGTATAAAAAATAAGCTCTTATTCGTTGAGATATATTTAATAAACAGGAACTAACAGGATGTTTTTTACCCAATATTTCGGACGCCCACTCTTTGCCTTTTAAGCTGAGTAAGCGTGTGTGTTTTTTATGTAACGATTCATCTCTGTCATCGTTTATAAACATCATTAAATTTTCGTCATCCTCTTTTCGTTCAATTATTCCCCTTTCCTGTTCTTTTAGTTTTAAGAAAGTGTCAGGATAAAACAGGTACGATTTAAAAAGAATTCTATCGATAAGATTGCGTGCAACATAAAATTCGGTCTCGTTTTCATCTATTTCATAAAACGATTTTAAATGCTTGTTTTCAGGAGCATATTCAAATGCTTCATCAAGAACATCCATAACTTTTGTTGCTGTTTCGGTAATAAAATCATTATACGGACTAATAAATTTTTCTTCTTGTATTGTGTTCAGAAAATACCAGATCAGAAAACTAATGTCTTGTGAATTTATTTCTTCTTCGTAATATTCCTCGGTATTATAAAATGGAAGTTTTTTATTGTACAATTTATAATGAATGTTAACAAACGAATTCCAAATATTGGTTTCAGAAATAGCATCTTCGAGATACGAAACTAAAAAGCACGATAACAGGTCAATATCTTCTCCTGATAAATACCTTTGCAAAATAAAAGACTGTTTATTTGTTGTTAATACTCTTTTAATATTATTACATATTTTAAGATAGTAATTGTCGGTAACTGTTTGATTATTATAAGGTTTTAGCTCCAGCCACTGTTGTATGTAAATGTCTTTTTTCATTGTAATTTCAAATATTTTATTTCAGTTTTATGTCTATTCACTTTCTGAATTCTATTGCTCGATGTGAGTTTACACGATATCCAACTGCGGTAATTGCCCTCAAATTGTAATATTTTACTTCCTTTATTTGTTCCTTCTCTTTTATAGCACCGTGTTGAGTGGTGTGTCAGAAATCCCGACATACCACATTTTTATCCAATTCGCCATCAGCAAAAATCTTTTTAAGATGCTCTGTAATTGTGGAGCGACCCTTTTCAAACAGCTCCGAAATAAGTTTTTGGGTAAGCCAAAGAGTCTTATCTTGAAAATAGACATCAATATTAACCTTGCCGCTCTCTGTCTGAAAAATAACAAAGTTCGAAAACTGTTGTAATTCAGAATTTGAATTAGTATCTTTCTTATCACTCATTATAAAATTAATTCAACATTTTTAAAAAATCATTTTCCGAAATAATAGTAATTTTTAGCTTGTTCGCTTTCTCTAGTTTACTGGGGCCAATGTTTTTTCCGGCTAATAAATAACTTGTTTTTTTTGAGATTGAACCAACATTCTTACCACCATTTTTTTCAATCATTTTTTTAAACTCGTCGCGCGAATGAGTATCAAATGTTCCCGAAATAATAATATTCAGTCCTTTCAATTTCTCGGTCATTCCTTCAAGATGTTTTGCATCAATTTTAAATTGAAGGCCGTAATTTTTCAGCTTTTCAATAAGTTGAAGATGTTTTTCTATTGAAAACCAATCGACAACACTTTCTGCAATTTTTTCTCCAATTTCATCAATATCAATCAACTCTTCTAAAGTTGCAGTTTGGATTTTTTCGATGGTGTGTAGTTTGTTTACTAATATTTTAGCAACAGTTTCGCCCACAAAACGAATTCCGAGAGAGAATAAAACCCGCTCAAAAGGAACTTGTATTGTGGCTTTCAAACCATCGAGAATTCGTAATGCCGATTTTTCGCCCATTCTCTCAAGGCTTGCAAGTTGTTCTTTCTCTAGTTGAAAGAAATCTGTAATCTCTTTCACAAATCCTTCGTTGTATAAAAGGTCAACTGTCTCCTGTCCCAACCCGTCAATATCCATTCCTTTTCTACTTACAAAGTGCTCCATTTTTCCTTTAATTTGTGGCGAGCAACCATCTTCGTTGGGGCAATAAAAGGCAGATTCTCCTTCTTTTCTGATTAGTAATGATTTGCACTCGGGACAGTTTTTTATAAAAATTACAGGCGGAAACATGGGATGTCGTTTTATAGAATCGACCCCCGTTATTTTAGGAATTATCTCGCCACCTTTTTCAACAAAAACAGTGTCTCCAATGTGTAAATCCAAATTTTGAATAATATCGGCATTGTGCAACGACGCACGTTTTACCACTGTTCCGGCAATTTGTACAGCATCTAAGTTTGCCACCGGAGTAACCGCGCCAGTTCGCCCAACCTGATACGCAACCGACTTTAAAATTGTTGATACACTTTCGGCTTTAAATTTATATGCAATTGCCCAGCGTGGCGATTTTGCTGTAAAACCTAGGTTTTCTTGAAGATTTTTAGAGTTAACTTTTATAACAACTCCATCAGTGGCTACCGGAAGTTTGTGACGATCTACATCCCATTTTTTTATGAATGCGAAAACTTCATCAAGATTTTTGCAGATTTTTGTTGCGTCAGAGATTTTAAAACCCCACTCTTTTGCTTTTTGGAGGTTTTCGAAATGTCCGTCCATTGGCAAATCTTTCCCCAACATATAATATAAATATGCGTCAAGTTTTCGTGAAGCAACTACTTTAGAGTTTTTCATTTTTAGTGTTCCGGCAGAAGTATTTCGTGGGTTTGCCAATAACTGCTCGCCCGCTTTTTCAAGCTCTGCATTTAGTTCATCAAAAGCTTTAAAAGGCATTACAATTTCACCTCTTATTTCAAAATTTACAGGATAGTTGTTGCCACGCAATTTTAAAGGAATCGATTTTATTGTTCGCACATTTGTTGTAACGTCGTCGCCTTTTACCCCGTCGCCACGAGTTACTGCGCGAATAAGTTCGCCATTTTCGTAAGTCAGACTTATCGACGAACCATCAAATTTCAACTCGCAAACATATTCGCAATCAGTTTCTATAATCTTTTTTACTCGTGTATCAAAATCTTTAATCTCCTCTTCTGAATATGCATTCGAAAGCGAAAGCATTGAATATTTATGTTCAACCTGTTCAAAATCTTTACTAATATCGCTGCCAACACGTTGCGTTGGTGAATTTGGGTCGGCAAATTTTGGAAATTCAACTTCCAGTTTTTCAAGCTCTTTCAGTTTCATATCGAAATCAAAATCGCTGATTATAGGTTTTGCCAAAACGTAGTAATTGTAATTGTGTTCGGCAAGTTCATCCCTCAGGGCAGTTATTATATTGTATGTTTCTTCTGAAATCATATTTTAAATTGCTTCATTTTTTTACTCAACATAAAAATAGGTTTGAATTGGTTAAAAGTAATGAAGATTTTATTTTGGAATAAATTTTTGACTGTTGATTTATCCGATATTTTTAAACAATGAATTGAACCATTGTTTTTACACTATAAATTGGTTAAAAAGTACCTTGTTTTTCAATTTTGCAAATTCTTTTTTATATTTTTACTTCAAATAATTAAATCAAAATTTTTTAAAATGAAAATTATAAAATTGCTCATTGTTGCAGTATTTGTATTAACTGCTTTTATTTCCAATTCACAAAGTTCAAAAAACGATTTCTTAGGAATGTGGACTATTGATATTGATGGCGGTTCTGTGGGGTGGCTCGAAGTTCATGAAAAAGACGGATTTTTAGATGCCGATTTACTTTGGCGGGGAGGAAGTGTAGTTCCGGTTGCACATGTTTATTTTGCTGACGACAATAATCTGGTAGTAACGCGAACTTACGAAATGTCAAAATCGGATGATCGTAAACATTTAGTAACTCAAACTTATAAATTTAAAAGGAAAGGTGGAAAATTTACTGGAGTTTTGGTGGAACCTGCAAGAAATGGAAAAGGAGTTAATGAGACTAAATTTAATGGATGGAAACTTCCGGACGTGGGTGTTGCACCAGATTTGTCGAAAGTGAAATTTGGTGAGCCAATTCAGCTTTTTAATGGAAAAAATCTTGACGGATGGAAACTTATTAATCCAAAACAAACTAACGGTTTTAAAGTGGTTGATGGTGTTTTAGTTAATGATCCGGTAAATAAAGATGGTGAGCGTGTAAATTTTGGTAATTTAAGAACCGAGCAAAAATTTGAAGATTTTAATATAAAATTAGAGGTTAATGTCCCAGTTCATAGCAATAGTGGAGTTTATTTGCGTGGCATGTACGAAATTCAAGTGGTTGACTCATACGGGAACGAGTTGGATTCTCACAATATGGGAGGATTATACAGCAGAGTTTCTCCAACGCAGGCAGCAGAAAAACCTGGAGGTGAGTGGCAAACCATGGATATTACACTTTGCGACCGGCATGTTACAGTAATTTTGAATGGAAAAACTATTATTGATAATCAACCTGCTTATGGTCCAACCGGAGGTGCAATGAGTGCTGATGTTTTTAAAGCAGGTCCAATTTATTTGCAAGGCGACCATGGAAAAGTGTCGTACAGAAATATGGTTCTGACACCGATTATAAAGTAGATTTTATCTGCTTATCTGGTGGTATTAGTGGTCATCAGACTCAAAGTCTGATGACCACTTTTAGTTTAAAAATTTCCCTGTTTCGGACAATAGATTTGAAAATATTTTTTAATGACTGTTCTATTTGTAAAAAGTTCAATAAAAAATTATAATTTTCAATTTAAAAAATCCTTTGTATTTTGTTCCTTCAAACAATTTTGTAAAAAATGAATACCACTAAAAAAATATACGTTTTTATAATTATCATCACCGTTGTAGTGGTTTTAATTTATGCGCAATCTATAATTATTCCTTTTATACTTGCAATCCTGTTTTGGTTCATTATTAGGGTAATTAAAAAATTATTATTGAATGTGAAATTTGTTGACAGATTGCCTAACTGGTTAGTTACTCTTTTTTCGTCGATTGTTTTACTGAGCATTTTATATTTTGCGATTGGAGTAATTATGGTAAACATACAGGAACTCTCTGAAACTATGCCTGTTTACGAAGCGAATGTGTCCAAAATTACTAATTCAATTAATGAAAAATACAATATTGATTTGTTCACTATTTTTAGCGATTATGCTAAAGATTTTGAATTTGCTAATATTTTAAAATCATTATTTTCGTCTCTTACAGGTATTTTTGGAAGTGCATTTACTATTATGCTTTATTTACTTTTTTTGTTGCTCGAGGAACCTATTTTTCCAAAGAAGCTTAAAGCGATGTATCCCGACAAAGAAAAATACAAACATATAAATGAATTAATAAGCAAGATAGATCTCTCTATTGGAAATTATATAGCATTGAAAACAGTTGTGAGTTTAATAACAGGAACTTTAAGCTATTTTGCCTTGCTTTTTATTGGAGTTAACGAACCACTTTTTTGGGCATTTTTAATTTTTGTTTTGAATTTCATTCCAACAATTGGCTCTTTAATAGCCACTATTTTTCCGACATTTTTTGCGATTCTGCAATTCGGAGAATTTACTCCGGGTTTATTAGTTCTCGCAATTGTTGGTTCGATTCAACTGGTTGTTGGCAATTTTGTTGAACCCAAACTTATGGGAAACACTCTAAATATTAGCCCGCTTGTTGTATTTCTTACTCTGGCAATTTGGGGTGTAATGTGGGGTATAACCGGAATGTTGCTGAGTGTTCCAATAACAGTAATTTTAATAATTATAATGTCCGAATTTCCAGAGACAAGACCCTTTGCTATCTTACTAAGTCAGCGAGGAAAGCTAAATGATTAACATATTGCATTTTAAAAAATTAAGAATTGCCGCTATGAAATCTTCTAACCTGTTTGTCTCTTTATTTTTTATATTGAATGGATTTATTTTACAAGCTCAGCCAAAAATTATTTTCGATACCGATATTGGTGGCGATGCCGATGATTTAGGTGCTTTGGCAATGTTGCATAATTATATAAAAAGTGGCGATTGCGAACTGCTGGCGATTATGAGCTGGACAACCGATGAATACGCAGTTCCTGCCATCGATGCAATAAACAGGTTTTATCTTCATCCCGAAATACCAATTGGAACACGAAAAGATGGAACAACAGTATCTGACTTAAATTATAATAAAGTGATATCAGATAATTTCCCAAACAAATTAACATATAACGATGTGCCTGATGCAATTGATTTGTATAGAAAAATACTTGCATCTAACGAAGATAAAAGTGTTACAATTGTTACGGTTGGGCCACTGTTGAATATACAGCGGCTTATTCAATCGAAACCCGATTCTTATTCAAATTTAAACGGTGCCGAGTTAATTTCGAAAAAGGTAAAAGAGTTTGTAATTATGGGAGGAAAATTCCCGAAGGGAAAAAACGAATGGAATTTTAATGGCAACATGCCCGGAGTTACAAAATTTGTTATCGAGAATTTAGATGTGCCAATTGTTTTTTCGGGGTTCGAATTGGGAGTACAAATAAAAACCGGAGCAATTTTTAATGATATTGATAAAGACACTCCATTGTATAAAGGCTTTCTATATTTTAGCGAACACGCTCCGTGGATAAAAGCGAATTTCGAAGGTGAAATTTTGGATAATGCAACTTTCGACCAAACTACAGTTTTGTACGTTGTAGAAGGTGGTGTTGGCAAATACTGGAAAAAAATAAGTGGGGGCATTTGCAAAGTTGAAGAGAATGGCGACAGTAGTTGGAAGAAAGGAAAAAATACAAATCAGTCATATTTAAAACTGAAAGAATCTCCAGAAGTGATGGCCGAAATTATTGAGGCAATTATGTTGAACCGATTTGAGAGGTAATTTTTGTTATAGTTTGTATATTTTTTTGCAAAGAATTCATCAATAGTTTTAGTTAAGTTTATATTCCATTAGCATTTACAAGCTTATCAATGTGCCACTCTTTTGGTTTGTTATAACCATTCTTACTTGCAAATTCTTTTGCCTGATACATAAATGCTTGCAGTCTCAGTTCAATTGAAGTATCTTCCTGCCCATCATAGGCGATGCTCTCGTAAGGTATGTTATTATGGTCTTTTTTAAATTTATGGGCAACCGATGATACCAATGTTCCTGGCATGCAAGTAAATGGCATAAAATTTATTATTCCGGAAATTCCGGTTTTAGCTAACATAACAGAACTGCCAATATTTAAAGCGGGATCGCCATCGTAATGCTTATGAATGTAATCACCGCAACTCGAAAGCATATCTTTAACAGAGATATCCCTTTCCGAATCAATAAATCCATGCACTGCTTTGTGTAGTTTACTACTTGAAATATTTTGAGAAAACTCCTGTATTTTAGACTTTAGCACTCCTTTATAATCGCCTTTCCACAAACTATCCCGAGTATATCTGTACGTCGAATAACTTATCCATTCTGCGAAAGGAGCAATAAATGTTTCGGCACCAAATTTTTCAAGGCGATCAATAAGGAATCCGCTACAGAATGGATTGTCGCGCATAAAAATTTCACCTACAATAGCAATTACAGGTTTTCTTTCTCCATTGCTAAATTTAATTTTATCGAAGTTAAGTGCTGAACGATGTAAAACCTCTGGAAGATCTTTGGCTCCGTTTTCAAGTGAAATGATTACATTTTTCAAAGCCTTATCATAAACTTCATCTACACTGCCGCCTATAAGTTCATATGGTCTTCTTTCCTGTTTTAGTTTTCTGAGAATATCTACTGCAACAAATCCCTTCCATGCTAGGAATCGAAACTTCGTTCCTTTTCCCCCCGAAATATCTTCATAAGATGTATCGTTGCTAGGCGAAACAATTTTTGCATCCTTAAATCCAAGTTTATCAAAAACAATCCTTTGAAGTTTATTGTATTGTCCAAACCTGCATGGTCCATTATGATCAGGCATAAAAAAACTCACTTTTTTTGGATCTATACCCGGCTCATAAAGCTTTTTTAGGAAGTTTCCTGTAGTGCATATCATGGGGTAACATTCTCTGGCCGAAGTATGTTTTCTTCCTAGCTCAAGATCTTCCTCGGTATGCATAGGAAGAACTTCTGCATGGATTCCACATGCACGACTGGCAGCTGCAATTGCATGGCCACTATCACTCATGTGAGGGAAATACAATGTTCTGTTCCCATACGGTGAAGAGGTCATAACACCTGGCTTAAAAGACACCTGTTCTCTCTTTTCAACGGTTTTGGATCCTTTCAGACTATCCAAAAATGCTTCATAACGGGTTATCATTCCGGCATCAGCACTATGTTCATCTATTTCAAGTTCGAGATACGGTTTTCCTGCCATTTCTTCGTGTACAAAATGTGCAAGGAATGAGTCGGCACCACATCTGAAATTCCCCATATAAACAGCATGAAGTCTATTGTCTTGGGCTACAATTCTTGCCGCAGCAAGTATTTTTTGTCCATTCGACCAATACATTTGTGGATAATCCTGTAAAATATGCTCACTTCCCAAAGGAAGAAAATCGGTTGGAATGGGTAAAACATTTGTTGCATTAGCTGTAGCAACTTCCATAGCATTGAATGATAGGCGTAGAAGACCTGTTGTAATTATGGTTCCTTCCAATCTAAAGGAAAAATGGCCAAGAGATTTTGAATTATTCCGTGAAAAATGCTTGCCTAAGGATGTGCAAAACAAAATCAAATACGGCTATGCTGATAAAGCAGTTGACTTCCTAAAGTTTCTTGATGATCCTCCAAAGAGAAAAAAATCTATAATATTCCTCTCACACGGTGCA
>DAOVTY010000080.1 GCA_030632865.1 Bacteroidota bacterium | reverse complement strand
CGTTTACGTTTCATATCTTCTGAAAGCAAAACACTTTCTGCTTGAAAATCACCATACATCTGCTCAATTTCAGAGTGCATAGATTCTAACTCTTTTTGATATTGTGACGACAACTGATTTAGTTGCTGCTGGGCTGCAGTAAACGCTGGAATATTTTCCATAATATATTCAGAATCTATGAATGCATATTTTTGCGCATTTACTGCTACAAACAATATAAAGAGTGCTGTAATTGTTAAAATTATTTTTTTCATTGCTATTCTATTATATTTAACTGACACTGTTTATCATATTCCATGCCAAAGCCATTATTATTAAAACTGCTGGCCAATAACAAAGTGGAATTGACTGCCATTTGCATCCGGATTACCAACTACATCATCGAACCCATAACCCCAGTCGATACCCATCAAACCAAACATCGGCAAAAATATACGAACACCAAGTCCGGCAGATCGATGTAACTTAAATGGCACATAATTATGGAAACTTAAACCTGCGTTTCCAGCTTCTAAAAATCCAAGGGCATAAATTGTTGCACTAGGCTTTAATGTAATAGGGTAACGCATTTCCATTGTAAACTTAGAGTACATATTAGATCCGTTATTTGGACTCAAACTATAATCGCTATAACCGCGCAAAGCAACATAATCGGTTCCATAAATATTATATCCCGACATTCCTGAACCTCCAACAATAAACCCTTCAAATGGCGATTTTCTGTTTTCGTCAAAATAACCTAAAAATCCAAATTCGAATGCAGTACGTAAAACTAAAGTATGCTCAACACTCTTTGTTACCGGTGTAAATAAAGCACCTTTAAATAGCCATTTATGATATTCAATCAACTTATATTTTTCATCATTAGGTTCTGTGGAGTAATCAGTATCGGTAAACCATGAATATGGCGGAGTAACTTTAAGCGATACCGAGATATTAGAACCACGCCTTGAATATAAAGGATTATCGACAGAACTACGACCAACAACTGTTTTTAAACTAAGGTTGTTAAAAGTTCCATTAACCTGCCCATTTTCATCAGCAAGGAAATAGAAATAACTTCCCATATTTCTAAGATTATAATGTTCTAAAGAAGCTTCGTGGTAGATTGTAAAGTAATCATCTGGGTAAGATAATCTATAACCGTATCCCAAAGCTAAAGCAGTTGTTTCCCAAATTTGATCATTTACATCGGTTATATTTTCCGATTCGTAATTATATTGATATTGCGGATATCCGCCATAACTATCATAACCATAACCACCACTACTATATGGAGAATAACTACTACCATAACTACTACCATAACCATATGGAGAGGTTCCGTAACCGCCATATCCGTACGGATCATACGACTGATAATATGTATTAGCACTGTAATTTATGCGCGAATGTGATAGTGATACAGAAAATGAATTAGGTTTTTTACCTCCTAACCAAGGTTCGATAAACGACAGACTAACTGTACGGTAATACCTTCCACTGGTTTGGTAACGTAAACTCAAAGTTTGTCCATCTCCTGTTGGCAATGGTCTCCAAGCTTCTTTATTAAATATGTTTCGAACCGAGAAGTTTGCAAATTTTAATCCTACAGACCCAACAAACATACCTGCACCCCAACCTCCTGAAAGTTCAATTTGGTCGTTTGCCTTTTCTTGCAACTGATATTCAATATCAACAGTTCCATTTTCAGGATTTGGTTGAACATCAGGATTAATAGCTTCCGGATCGAAGTGACCAAGCTGAGCCAATTCTCTGTATGAACGCATTAATAAAGTTTTACTAAAAAGGTCTCCTGGATAAGTCTTTAACTCACGTCGGGCAACATGTTCATTTGTTTTTGTATTTCCAACAATGCGAACTTCGTTAATGGTTGCCTGCTTTCCTTCATGAATACGCATTTCGTAATCAATCGAATCTTTATTAATATTAACTTCAACCGGTTGAAGATCAAAAAACAGATAACCTTTATCGAGATACAAATTATTTAATCCTTCATCATTATCAAAAAGTCGTTTATCCAAAATTTTCTGGTTAAACACGTCGCCTTTTTTAATACCTAAATAATTATTCAAATAATCCGATGGATAAATTGTGTTACCTACCCAACGAATATCTCCAAAGTAATATTTTTCTCCTTCGTCTATCTCTATATCGATATTTACCTTCGATTTTTCATTTCGTCCAACTACAACCTGAATAACAGAATCTCTTCCGATAATTGCATCTCGATACCCAACCTCGTTGTATTTACTAACCAATGCAATCTTATCATTTTTATACTCTTCCTGAAGGAATTTTTTTGTTTTAAATATATTACGCAGTGCCTTTGCATTAGTTTTTTTCATGGCACGTTCTAATGTAATTTGTTTTATTTGAGTATTACCCGAAATAAAAATATCATTTACTTTTACCTTCTCTTTTTTATCAATATAAATATCAAGTATAATACTATTATTCTGGGTGCTATCGTCACGCTGAATGATATTTACATCGGTATTTAAAAATCCTTTTTCATGAAAAATACCCATTATTACGCGCTCTGCATTATTTACTTGATGATCGGTAATTTGACTTCCCTTAAGCAGCAGTACCTTTTCTGTAATATCGTCCTTTTCCGATTTCGACACTCCCATAAAATTTACATCTGCTAACCTTGGACGTTCCTGCAAATAAATATTTAGCCAAATTTTATTATCAACTACCTTCGTAGCAGCAACTTTCACATCAGAAAACAATCCCTGATTCCACAATTTCTTAATTGCATTTGTCACAATATCACCAGGCACGTCAATTTCGTCTCCTACTTTTAATCCTGAAAGTTGTATTAAAACTGACGTATCGAGATATTTAATTCCCGAAACCTGAATATCGGCAATTTCATACTTTTTAGAGCTCGAATAATATATCGAAAAATTGGTGCTATCTGTTACTTGAGAAAAAGCTCCTGGCACAATTGCAACAATTATAAATAATAAAAGTGTTATATACTTCCGCATCCTATACATTCATTTATTGGCTGATTAATTGTTCGCTGGTTTTTCCAAATCGTCTTTCCCTGTTTTGATAATCTAAAATGGCTTCAAAGAAGTCCTCTTTTCTATAATCAGGCCAAAGCTTTTCTGTAAAATACAATTCGGAATAAGCTATTTGCCATAGCAAAAAATTACTGATGCGGTACTCGCCGCTAGTCCGGATTAATAGTTCCGGATCAGGAATTTTAGCAGTGCTCAAATAGTTTTCGAACAATTCATTATTTATTAATTCTGGTTTTATTTTATTTTCTATGGCATCCTTAACTATACCTTTAACTGCATTAACTATCTCCCATTTAGAGCTGTAACTAAGTGCAATTACCAAATTTAATCCGGTATTAGAATTCAGAGTATTAATACAATTCTCTAAATTCTCTTTTACACTTGTTGGCATAGAGTTTATATCACCTATTGTTGACAACCGAACGTTATTTTTATTTAACGATTCTGTTTCCATCTCAATAGCTTTTACCAACAACTCCATTAATGCATCAACTTCGTTTTTTGGGCGATCCCAATTTTCTGTCGAGAATGCATAAAGTGTTAGATATTTTACACCTATTTCTCCAGCTCCCTCAACAACAGACCGAACAGATTCCACTCCATTTTCATGACCAAAAACTCTGGCTTTCCCATGTTTTTCGGCCCACCTACCGTTGCCATCCATAATAACGGCAACGTGTTTCGGAATATTATTTTTATCTAGTCTGTTTTTAACCGACTCCATTATTTTGTTTTCTTATCGTAAACCGGGCATGCACTTTTGCCCAAATAAATCATGTATGTTACATGCACTCCTAAATAACCGGACCAATCGTTATTATGTACCGTTGTAGTGTATGTATTTTCTGCACCTCCAGGGCTAATAAAAGCCAACGGATCATCAAGATTGTCCAACTTGTCACTAAAAATTTTTCTTGCTTGATACTCTACTCCCACACCTAATCGTCTTCCAATATTATATTTAAATCCAAATCCAAAAGGGATTGTTGTTGCAACCACAGATTCATCAATAATAGCATCCTTTTTATTATGCTCCGGATTAAACTGTTCTATTACAACCGGATCCATAAAATAAGAAAAATAATCTACCCCAAGTCCAAATGTTACATACGAGGAGAAAGGTGTCTTTTTCTCTCCCAAAATATATTTCAAATAATTAATTTCAATTTGCAACGAAAAATCCTGAACATTTTTATCAAAAGTCCATGGCATTCCTTCAATTTCGCCCTCTTGAAAAAAACTACCTGTTAATAACATAGCTCGCATGCCAACTCGTGAATTAAAATTATATCTAAAATAACCCCCAAAGTTTAAGTTGAACGTTTGAAATGGGTCAGCTTCATTCATATCTCCAAAATATGCTGAAGTTCCTCCCCAAATCCCGATATCAGCAGTTTTTTGAGCAACCCCTGAAATAGTTATCCAAACCGTGGCAAACACCAATAAAATTTTCTTCATTTTGGTATTCAAAATCGTTTAATTAACAATTGCTTCAGAGATGATTAAACGTCATAAAATCAAAAAAAACTAATATGTTTCAAAAAGAGAGAAAAACACTGTATTTTTATTATCAAAATTAACAGTTTTTCAAATATAGCCTCTCACAAAAAAACACCCTTTAACTCCCTGAATATCAACGAACTTAACTTATTTATCTCAAAAAAACTTTCGCTTTCGAGAGGTACAAAAGTAATATAATTCGCATAATAACATCCCCGAATGTTATTATAAAACCCAAAAGAAGATTAAAAATTGTTAAGAGTGTAATAAATATGGTAGTTTCAGATGATTTATTGTAGAATTAAGAAGCATTATAAACTACACTAAATATACTTCTATTTATTTAAACATATTTATTTTCCTGGCTTTATAAATTGAGAAGTAATTCCATTTTTATCAAGGACTAATAAAACTTAATTACGTCTGTCAATTCCCCACATTAATTTGTTACGCAGTGTATTAAAAAATGGTTGCTCTGGCAATTGTAAAGTTTTGAGTTTAAATCCGGCCTTTTTTATTTTTATAACAGTGTTCATTTCAACTGTAACCGACCTAAAATCAAGCGATGTCAAATAATGTGTACCTCTACCATCAATTTTTAGTGTAATTTCCAAATTATCTGGAATAACAATTGGTCTGTTGGTGAGATTATGAGGAGCCAGTGGAGATATTATAAAATTTGCAGAATCGGGCGTTAAAATAGGACCTCCAACACTTAACGAGTATGCGGTGGAACCGGTTGGCGTGGATATTATTAAACCATCAGCCCAATAATTATTAATCAATTCGTCTCCTATATATGCCGAAACAATTATCATCGAAGAAGTATCAGTTTTTAAAACTGTCATCTCGTTAAGAGCATAATTAAAATCGATGTTGTCGCATCCTTCAAAATCTACCTGTAACATAGAACGCTCGATAACCGAATATTTTTTATTGAAAATATTTGTAAGGGCATCTTGTATTTGGTCTGCAGATATATCAGCAAGAAAACCTAGTCGGCCACTATTTACACCAACCACAGGAATATTAAAGTTTCTAATATTTACTACCGAATGTAAAAATGTACCATCGCCACCTACACTAAAAATGTAATCATTAGTTGCATCGAAATCTAAAAAAGAGTGAAAAAGCGAAGTATAATAAGGTGTCATTTTCAAATCATCAACTAAAAATGAATTAAAGGGGTTAAAAATTTGAACCTCAATATTATTATTTTTCAGAAACTGAAAAAATGTATTCAGAACCGGAACAAAACTATCGGAAACAGAAGTTCCAAAAACAGCTACCTTCATTAATAAAAATTTAAATATTCATGTATTTCATAAGCTGATCGTATCTGTCGTTATACAAATCATCGAGCATTGAATTGTCTAAATAAACGGCTTTAATATTATATCCAAAACGCATAAATGCTTGAGTTATTGAAGACAATTCTTCCGTATTTAATTTCAAAATTACATCTAAATTACTAGTTCCCGATTTTCTATCTAAAAATAGACTTAATACTTTGCCTCCATTATTTTCTACAATTTTACTTATTTGCACCAAAGAATAATCGTTTACATTTGTCTCTAAAACAATTACGCCGCCTATTTCTTGCAACGAAAACAGATGCGCAAATCTACGCGCTAAATCATAAAGTGTAATTGCACCCAAATAATAATGATCGCTATCTAAAACCGGCAGCACACTAATTTTTAGCTTGTACATAACAATTGCAACCTCAAAAATATGTTGATCTTTGTGGGCGTGCGAAGTATCTAACTTATCCAACACCTCATCGATGGGTTCTTCCAGCAAATTTAAATCGTAGATTAATTTATCTGACACCAAACCTAAATATTGCGAATTGTTAACTACCGGAATATGCGACACCCGAAACAGATCCATATAATTTAATGCAATTTGCCCGTTTTCAGAACTTTTCACTGAAGGAACAACATCTGATATGAGATTTTCTGCTAACAATTATTTACTTTTTAACTTTAATGTTTCAATTTGAAAATTGTAACTTGCGCTACTAAAATTTTACTGAATGACCAGACTAAGTGTAAATATAAATAAAATTGCAACACTGCGAAACTCACGCGGAGGCAAAATGCCAAGTGTAAAAGAGGCAACCATCAATTGTCAGAAATTTGGAGCACAAGGAATTACAATTCACCCACGCCCTGACGAGCGACACATTACCCGTCGCGATGTTTATGAAATAAAACCTTTAATTACTACTGAATTTAATATTGAAGGGTATCCGAGCAAAGATTTTTTAAAAATGGTTATTGAAGTACAAGCCGATCAAGTAACTTTAGTACCCGACACAAACGACCAACTTACCAGCGACCATGGTTGGGACACATGGAAAAACCTAAGTTTTTTAAAAGAGGTAATTTCGCAACTGCAGGAAAATGGAATAAGAACATCGATTTTTGTAGATCCTAGCATAACCGATATTGAGGGTGCAGCAGAAATAAATACAAATCGTATTGAACTTTATACAGAATCGTATGCTAGTTTTTATGCAATTGACCATAGCAAAGCAATCGAATCGTTTGTGGAAGCAGCAAAATTTGCAGGAAATTTAGGCATTGATGTAAATGCGGGACACGATTTGAGTTTAGAAAATCTGAATTATATGTTTCATAAAATTCCAAATTTAAAGGAGGTTTCTATTGGTCATGCATTAATTGCCGATGCACTTTATTTTGGTTTGGAAACTACCATTCAAAAATATTTAAGGTGTTTAAAATAGACATAAGATTATTAATAGTGAGTAGTAAGTACTGAGACTGGAAACTAAAGCTATGGAACTTTTTTACAGAAAAGAAGGAAACGGTTCGCCACTTGTAATTGTGCACGGTTTATACGGTTCGTCTGATAATTGGATAAATATAGGTAAACGACTTGCCAAAAAACATACTGTTTATATGATTGATCAGCGAAATCACGGTCGCTCGCCTTTTGCTGAAACACATTCGTTTAACGACCTCAGAAACGATTTACAAGATTTTTTTGAAAAGCACAAAATTGAAAAAGCGACAATTCTGGGGCATAGCATGGGAGGAAAAGTTGCAATGTGGTTTGCAGCAGATTTTCCCGAAAAAGTTGAGAAACTTGTTATTGCTGATATTGCACCTAAAAATTATCTGCTTTTAAAGGATGACAGCCAGTTTTATCTTCACCAAAATATTTTACTTGCCATGCTGGAAATTGATTTTTCCAAAATAAAATCGAGAAACGATGTTGATGATTTTATGGCAGAAAAACTTGATAATAAACAAATTCGTCAGTTTTTACTGAAGAACGTAATTAAAGACAACGAAACTAATCAATATAAATGGCGAGTTAATGCAGAAGTTTTGTATAGCTATCTTGAAGAAATTGTAAGCGGCGTAAACAAAAACTGGCTCGACGACCGGATTCCGATAACGAGCTATCCCGTAATATTTATTCGTGGTATGAAATCGAAATACATTTTACCGGAAGATGAATTGTTGATTAACGAAATTTACCCTGACTCGCGGATTATTAATATTCCAAACGCCGGACACTGGTTACACGCCGAGCAGCCAGAGAAATTTATACAAGCAGTTTTAATGTGTTGTTAAAAAAAACACCGAAGCTGGAAGTATTAAATTATTCGGCGCCCGTGGATGCTACTGTAACTGAATACTGTGTCTTTTTATTACCGATTATACTTCGCAGTCAATTCCTTTAAACGTCTTTTTTGCAGTCTTTTAATTTGCTTCCACCGAAACCGCCAACTCCAATTTCCAGAAGCTGTTCCCGGAATATTCATTCTCGATTTTGTATCTAACTCTAAAATATCTTGCATTGGAATTATCGCAGTTTCTGCAACCGACGATAACGCCAATTCAATTGCCTTTCGAAGTGCTTTTTTATTTCTACCTCCCAAATAACTTACAACCAACTTTCGCTCGTCACCTTTAACAGATTTCAGCCAACCGAGAGTTGTGTCATTGTCGTGTGTGCCTGTATAAACAGCAAAATTACTTGTAAAGTTATGTGGCAAATGGTTGTGTGTAGAATCTGTTGAAAATGCAAACTGCAAAACTTTCATTCCAGGCAGATTAAAATCATCGCGCAGCTTTTCAACCTCGGGAGTAATTAAACCTAAATCTTCGGCAATAAAAGATAAACTACCGGTTTGTTCTTTAAACTTTGCCAACATTTCCCATCCAAATGCCGAAACCCATTTCCCATTTATTGCTGTTTTTTCACTTGCCAGAATAGACCAAAACGATTCTAATCCACGAAAATGGTCGATCCGAATCTGATTAAACATCTTCAAATTAAAATGTAATCGTGCATGCCACCAGTCAAAATTTCGCTCTTTTAATCGAGGCCAGTTAAAAACAGGATTTCCCCACAATTGTCCAGTCTCAGAAAAATAGTCTGGTGGAACACCACCTACTTCTGTCGGTTTCAAATTTTCATCTAAAAGAAAAATATCAGTGTTTGTCCAAACATCGGCACTGTCAGTTGAAACATACAACGGAACATCGCCAATAATTTCAAGACCTTTTGAGTTTGCATACTCTTTCAATTTAAACCACTGACTAAAAAACATAAATTGTAAAAACTTTTGAAAATCTATCTCATTTGCCAACTCTTCACCCAACTTTTGCAACGCAATGTCATTTCTGAATTTAATATCATCATTCCACTCATTCCAAACTACATCACCAAAATAATTTTTAGCAGCAATAAAAAAGGCATAATCATTTAGCCACCAACTATGTTCATTAATAAATAACTGATATTCATCTTGAAATTTTTCAAACCCCGAATTACTAAAAGTGATGAATGCTTTTCGCAAAAGTGGATATTTCCAATTATCCACTTTATCAAACTCAATATTCCCTTTTGAAAAACGCGGTATTTTTCTGAGTTCTTTCTTATCGATTAATCCATCTTCAACCAATAAATTCAAATCTATTAAAAGTGGATTTCCAGCAAATGCAGAATAACATTGATATGGAGAATTTCCGTAACCAACCGGACCAAGCGGTAAAATCTGCCAAAGATTCTGACCAGTTTCAACTAAAAAATCTACAAACCTAAAAGCATTTTCACCCAAAGTTCCTGCACCTTCGCTTCCTGGCAAAGATGTAATATGTAACAAAATTCCGCTTTTTCGATTACTCATTTTTAAACTTCTTTCTGAAAGTAGCTAAATGATCAGCCGTTTCTCTAACAATACGTTGCACTGCCAATCCGTGATTCAAATCGGCAATTGAAGATGCAGAATCGTCGCCGGTAAAAAACTGATAATGCGCATGAACCATGGAACGCAACCAACCCGGAGGCACATGCCCCGACGGAAAACTGGTTATCGATTTATAATTGCTGCCAATCATCTGTTTAATCCACTGATTCGAACCTTCTATATAATATTCAAAATATTCCGAGTTTTTAGAAGAGTAACGAAATGCACCATTTTCGGCATAAATTTCGAGGTTCACCAAATCGCCAGTACCCGAACTTATTCTGCTTGCAGACATATTTCCAACGGCCCCGGTTTTTGGTTCAAAAAGCGAAAGTGAACTGAATAAATCAGACTCGGCGGGAACATCTTCAAAATTTCCGCCTTGCAGTGCGTTTGTAATTTGCAAATCTTCGCCCATAAATGCCATCAACAAACTAATTCCGTGCGAGCCTAAATCTGCCATCGCACCGCCGTCGGGAGCAGGAGTTAAACGAGTTACACGCTTTTCGCGATAGCCGGTTTGTAAATAATCGCCGTGATAATATTTCAAATCAAAATGAATGGGTTTCCCTATTTTACCTGATTTCCAAAATTTTAACCCCTCGCGCACCGATGAGGTTTGTAAGTACTGAAACCCAACCTGTATTTTTATTGATGGGTCTGCTCTACTTAATAACTCCTTCATTCGCTCCTCCTCATTCAAAGATGAACAAACTGGTTTTTCTAAATAGATATATTTTACATTTGGCATTTTCAATGCCAACTCAAAATGTTCAAAATGCACTTTATTTGGCCCCAAAATAAATACAGCCTCTATTTTATCGTTCGCAGAAAACTCCACAACGTTTTGCGTCTTTGCAAATCCATATTTCTCAGCAAAACTTTCGCGGCTCTCTTTTCGTGCCGATGCCACCGATTCCAAAATAATTTCAGGAACCTGCTTATAATAAAATTTTAATGCCTGAATAGAATAAACATGTGCTTGTGCAATTCCTCCGGCTCCAATAAATCCAACGTGTATTTTTTGCATGAGATATAGTTTCAATAGTTTCCCAAAAATAGTGTTTTGATTTCAAAAGATTTCAAAAGTTCAAAACTCTTTAAAAATTGTTTAGTTTTAGCTAATAAAAACTTACAAATAATGAAAAATTTTAGATTCAATAAAATAATCCTCTTTTTCTCTATTGGTTTATTTTTATGGTCGTGCTCGACAAAAGATAAAAAATGGAAAGGACAGGCGCCTATAAAAAAGGTAAGCACAATTACCCGCCCAATTCAATATCAGCTAAAAAAAACATACGATTTGGGTAACGGAATTTATTGCTCTAACGAGTTTGACGGAGCACGACTAAACGGTGTTGCACTAACCGGAGAAGATGAAATTACTGTTTTGATTACACCTGAAAACACGCCAATAAACAGTAGCCCGTGGTACGCGTTTAAAATATGGTCGGAGACTCAAAAAGATATTCAACTAAAAATAACATATAATCAGGGAACTGCGCATCGTTATTATCCGAAACTCAGTCTTGATGG
>DAOVTY010000258.1 GCA_030632865.1 Bacteroidota bacterium | reverse complement strand
TTGGTTTCAGTATTAAGGGTTTTTCAAATCATTCAACAAGCAGAAAAACAAAGGTTCAGGAAAATATTTCTGGCAGTGGTGAAAGATTTCATCCAGCCCTTTTCGTTCCTGAATAAAATAGTTATTTCAAAAAAAGATTATACCGAAAATAAAGATATTGTGGTAACTCACGAACATGCGCACATTAAACAATTGCATGCAATAGATTTGGTGGTTTGTGAGATTTTTTCCGTGTTGCATTTTTTTAACCCGTTTATGTGGTTTTTGCGGCACGATTTAAAACTTGTCCACGAGTACCAGGCCGATCAGGCCGTTCTGAACAAAGGCATCGATGCAAAAAAATACCAACTGTTGGTTTTACAAAAGTCCGTTGGCGAAAGACGTTTCGCTTTGGCAAATCATTTCAGACAAAAACCAATTTTAAAACGATTAAAAATGATGCAAAAGAAAAACAAAAAACAGTGGGCAGCATTGAAATTAATACTTTTTGTGCCTGTATTAATTTTATTACTTCAGGCATTTGCCCGCCCCGATCTGATTACTACTCCCAACGATTTTATTCCTGTAAAAACACAGGAAAACGAAGCCGAAAAGTGGTTGGAAAGATGGACAGTTGAAAATATAGGCAAAGGATTTTTTCAACCCGGAATGAAATCTATTGACTCTCCCAAGAAGCCAAATAATGTTTTGGTGATTTTATTGAATAGAAATAATCAATTCTTAATTGAGAATGAGATTGCTAAAAAGGAAGATGTCAAACCAATTGTCAAACAATTTTTATCTGGACAAGACAGAAAAGGAAAATTAGTGGTGGACTACATCGAAAAGGAAATTCCCTTTGTCGGTAAAATGATAGTATCAAAAGGATTTATCTCTTTCCGGCACGATTTAGATTCATCTGAAGAAACAATAAATTTCACCCTTAGAAGTATTGGGGAAGCTTGCCTTGAGGTTCGAAAAGAAAAAGCACAAATTTTATTTGGTGATGACTACTTTGCCTTAAGCGATGAAAAACAACAAGCTGTTAATATGGCTATTCCGGTTTGGTTTTTATATGAAGACCCCAAAACTATGAAACCTCCACCTCCGCCTCCATCAAAAAAAGAATCAGAATCCATAAGAGTTCATTTAAATAAAAATAAATTAAATTTTAAGGATAAATTTTGTAATGTCGAAGATTTAAAATTTATGGTAGATTCTCATATTAAAGAAAATCCTGACATAGAGGTCGTTGAGTTGGTCTTACACCAACCCGACGCTCTTTCAAAAGAAATTGTTGCAAAAGTAAAGAGAGAGCTAGAAGGAGTTGAGAATGTGGAAATAAAAGAAAGGACTGTTATCGTAATGGATATTAAGAAAAATGTTCCACCACCACCACCAATGTTGATAAAACTTGAGAAAGATAGAAGAATAATTTGCGGTGAATTGAATTTCAACTATGAGCAGTTTGACGCTTATCTTAAAAAAACTGCAAGTGAGGCGAAAAAGGCTTATGAGAATTATAGCAAAAATTTAGAACTAATGGCTACAGTTAACTGGGACACAGAGGTTGGCTATCAGGGCATCCATAAATTGGCTAAAATTCTGGATAAACATGGCATTAAAAAAGTGGAATTTAATCCGGTTAAACCCGAAAATTTTGTTGGAAAAGATGAAAATAAAGAGATGCAAAAACCACCTCCACCACCTCCGCCAAAGTTAAGAGTATATTTATATAAAGATAAAATTACACTTTGGGATGAAGTGAATTCAAAAAAAACAGAGGGAATCGAAACTGCCGAATTATCTAAAACGGCTAAAGAATTTTTAAGTAAAGTCGGTAAATATTATACTGTTACAATTTATAAGGCAGATGGAGTTTCAGAAGAACGTGTTAACGAATTAAAAGAAAAAATATTTATTGCTGGATTGAAAAATGTAAATGTTTTAAAAATGAGACGAACTTTGCAATGTGCAAAATTATCATAGTTTTGATTAAAGCCCGGAGAGCCGGGCTTTTTTTTGTGATGTGATTTCCAAACCGTATTTATAAAATGGCGGTTTGGAAATCCTCATATTCACTAAAATTTCCACATTAATTTAGCGCCAAACATTTTAGGAGCACCCGGTACAAAAGTAGGAATACCAAACATTGCGCCCGTATTTCCTCCACTAGTTACATATTGTTCATCGAGCAAATTGGTTCCGTAAACTGATAAAATTAAATTAGGTTCTGCCAACTCAACTCCACCGTTTACATTTAGCAAACCATACGCATCTTGTTCTAAACCTTCGGTATTTGCATCTTCGAAATAGATATGTGTTTTGTATGAATATGATGGCGAAACGAACAATTTAATTTTGGATGTAATATTCAAATGAGCGTTAAATCCTAAAGTAAAACTGTGCTCGGGCGATAAACGAAAACTATTCCCTGCATATTCCTGAGCCATTCCATCAACATCTGTCGAGTCGAACGATGCGTTTAACCAGGCATAGTTTACAAACACGTCAAGTTGTTTCATCAATGCCGCTTTTATGGTTGTTTCTGCACCGTACGAAGTTGCTTTTCCACCATCTTTTACCTTATAATTAAACTCTCCCGATTCCGGGTCGGCTACCCACGCACTGGTTTGAAAATCTCTGTATTGCTGATAAAAACCAACAACATCAATAAAAACTCTATCTAAAATAGATGTTTTAAATCCTGCATCGTAATTGTTCAAAATTTCAGCATCTAAAATCTCCTCTTCACCCGTTGAAGTAAACTGTAAAACATTTGGTCGCCTTCCACGCGAGTAGTTGGCAAACACATTTCCATAGTCGTTTATTTTGTATTGAATTCCAACTCTACCAGTTGCCGATAATGTATTTTTACTAATTTCGTTAATCTCGCTTGGCTTGAAAAATAGGTTTGGATAATTGCCCGTTAACATTCCCAAAGTAGATGGAGAGCCTCCTGTAAATTCGGCTCTGTTATTTAATTTATAGAAATCGTAAACTCCACGAATACCTGCCGATATAAATAGTTTTTTAGTGATTTGATAAGTTGCGTCAACAAAAATTTCTGTGGCCTGATTAGTGGCGGCACTAATATTTTCTTCCTGATGATCTGCTGGAAGAGGCATTCCTGCAAGTGGTCCAAGTTGTGGAATATCTGGTAGTGCAGGCATAGGAATTGGTTGTCCGTCGGGCATTACCAAATAAGTTGGGTCGAAAAACAGGTGAAATGTGTTTTGTTCGTTTGGCGAAAACCAATAAGTTTGATCTGCTTTTTCCCACCAATAACTTCCACCAACCGAGCCATTCAATCTGCTATTTCTCGAAAAATTCAATCTTATCTCCTGATAAAACTGTTCGGCACCACCATATTCTGCCATATCGATTGCTGCCGATGCAGTTCCATCACCGTCCCAGCGTGCCGATGAGTTTCCATTGCGGTATGAACTAATAGACGACCAATATTTATTCTCGTCAATGTAATATTTGTAATTTAAAGTTGCATCGAAAAAATCTTTGCCAGTGGCAAGATTTTCGCCCTGTTCCAAAGATGCTGTTCCACTATAAACATCAGTTACGCCATTTGTATTAGGAAACTGCTGACTCATAAATGCAATTCCGGGAGTATCGTCTTTTTGGTAGTTTAAAACCAAATCGAGTTTTTGATTATAAGAAGGTAAAAACCGTGCCGAAAAACGCCCAGCCATTGTATTTTTTCCGTTGAGAGTTCCTCCAAAAGTATTTTCTACATATCCATCGCGGGCATTATAAATACCAGCTGCGCGAATAAAAAGCTTGTCTTCAATTAACGGAACATTAACCGCTGCACGAAACTCTTTCTGTGCGTAACTTCCTATTCCAACAGTTATATTTCCTTCCGTTTTATTGGTAGGTTTTTTACTAATAAAATGAACTGCTCCGGCTTGAGCTCCTCTTCCAAAAAGTGAATTCTGTGGCCCTTTTAAAATTTCTATTCGTTCCATATCAAACAATTCAACCGACGATAAACTTGTACGGTTTATAGGAACATTATTATAGTATTTAGAAATTCTGGGTTGCGCACTTGGGCTCACTTCATCGCTAGTTAAGCCACGCATTACAAAACTGGGTCTGTTTGATCCCTGTTCGCGAATATATAATCCGGGTACAAATTCGCTCATTTGTCCTAATTCTGTAATATTCAATTTCTCCATTGCAGTAACACCAACTACCGAAATTGCTTGTGGAACATCTAAAATTTGTTGCTCTCTTTTTTGCGAACTTACGCTTACAGGCTCGAGATGAATATTATCTTGAACAAGCATTAT
>DAOVTY010000199.1 GCA_030632865.1 Bacteroidota bacterium | reverse complement strand
CTAAACAATTTGAAAGACTTCGTTTTAAAAGACTCATAAAATAATAGTTATTTTTGCGAGGTATAATATTTATTGTTATACCTCGTTTTTATATTATAACTTTAAAGTACAAACTATAAATACTCATGTTGAAATTATTAATGATTCAGGCAGACATATCTACAGCTTTAGATACACTTGCCACAGAACCTGAAGGAATATCTACAAAATTTTTCGACCTCGCTGTAAAAGGCGGGTGGATTATGATTCCTATTATTGCTCTATCAATAATAGCTGTATATATATTTATCGAACGTTATTTTGCTATTATGAAAGCAGGTAAGTTTGATTCGGGTTTGCTCGAAAAAATAAAAGTATACATTACTACCGGTAAAATTGATGCAGCAATTGCATTGTGCCGAAGTAACACTACACCAGCTGCACGAATGCTGGAAAAAGGAATTAGCCGAATTGGGCGACCTTTAACCGACGTGAATACCGCCATCGAAAATGTAGGTAACCTCGAAATTTCGAAGCTGGAAAAAGGACTACCAACTTTAGCTTCAGTAGCCGGAGGAGCTCCAATGATTGGGTTCTTGGGCACAGTAATGGGAATGATTCAGGCATTTTACGATATGTCTGCAGCCGGCAATAATATTGATGTCACACTACTTTCAACAGGTATTTACCAAGCAATGGTAACAACAGTTGCAGGTTTAATAGTTGGAATTATAGCATATTTTGCATATAACATTTTGGTAGCTAATGTAGAAAAGGTAGTTTTCAAAATGGAAGCAACCACTTCTGAATTTATGGATTTACTGAACGAACCTGTTTAATTCAAAAGAATGGCACTAAAACGCAGAAATAAAGTAAACCCGGCATTTAGTATGTCGTCTATGACAGACATAGTTTTTCTATTGCTTATTTTCTTTATGGTTACATCTACTTTAATTGCACCAAATGCCTTAAAACTATTGTTACCGCAAAGCAACAATCAAACTACGGCCAAAGCAATTACAACTATTTCAATTACAAGTAATCTGAAATATTATGTTAATGATGATGGTGATGTAAAAATCATTTCATTTTCAGAAATAGAACCATTTCTTCAAAATAAATATGGTGTAGGAAACGATGATATTTACATTTCTCTTCATGCTGACAAAAAAGTTCCATGGGAAGAAGTAGTGAAAATAATGAACATTGCCAGAAGAAATAAGTATAAAATGATAGCGGCAACATCGCCGGAATAAAACTAATCAGGTATTTGAATATACAATTAGGTAAGAATATCATTATTCAATTAAAATATATAAAAACATTGGAAAGATTATTAGTGTGAAATGAAATATTACAAGGAACATAAAAAAGGTATTGTAGGAACGGTTATTTTTCATGTAACCATTCTGCTGCTACTTATATTTCTTGGTTTTTTTACACCACTACCATTGCCCGGAGAGGAAGGTATTTTGGTAAACTTTGGTAATATTGCAAATGGCTTTGGCGAGAGCGAACCAAGTCCTGCACGTAAAAATCCGAAACCTGTTCAAACAGAAAAAAAAGAACAACCTCAACCAAAACAAGAAGAAGTTATTCCGCAAGCCACCGCCCCACCTCCGGCTGCAACACCTAAACCACAACCTACCAAAGAAATTGCAATGACACAAGATTACGAAAAAACTGCTGCAATTGACGCTGCTGAAAAAAAACGTAAAGAAGAGGCTAAAAAGCGTGAGGAGCAATTAGAAGAGGATCGTCGGGTGAAACAAATTGAAGACGAGAGAATTAGAAAAGCAGAAGAAGAGCGAGTACGAAAAGAGCAACAAGCGATAGAAAAAAGGCGTAAAGAAGAAGCTGACCGTAAAGCGCGAGAATTGGCTGAACAGCAAAAACGAGAAGAGGAAGAACGGAAAATAGACGAAATAAATTCACGCACACAAAATGCTTTTGCAAATAGTGGTTCTGGTAGTGGAGGAAAAGGAAATAGCGATGGAAAAAGTCAGGGAGTTACATTTCCTGGCGGAAACCAAGGTGTTACAACAGGCGACCCAAATGCTGGCAATTACGGTGCAGGTGGTAGTGGCTCAGGAAATCAAGGCTCAGGAATTTCATTTAGTCTTGATGGACGGTCGGCGATTTCGCTGCCAAAACCCAAATACCCAGGAGACGATGCTGGATTAGTAATTGTAAAAGTTACTGTGGATAAAAATGGCAAAGTTACTGCTGCCGATCCCGGAGCTCGCGGAACAACAATTATGGATCAGAAATTCTGGAACGAAGCAAAACAGGCTGCTCTGAAAGCCAAATTTAATGTTAGTCAAAATGCTCCTGCTTTCCAACAAGGAACTATTTCTTATCGGTTTGTTTTAGATTAAATAGGCTGGATACCAGCTTCTTAATTCTCTCTACTTAAACTAAGTACTTATTACTAAATTCCCTGATAATTATCACAAATAATTATTTCAATTTTTATGTGATTTGCAGAAAATTTAAAGGTTATGACATTTCTGGCAAAAGACAAAGTATTTAGCAAAAAGTGGATTAAAGATTATAGTTTTATTTTGATCGGTTCGTTTATTCTGGCAGCCGGTTTTGTGTATTTTATAACCCCGCATAAAATTGTGCCGGGCGGTGTTTACGGTATCGCAATTGTAGTACATTATTTAAGCGAAGGTATTTTCTCTTTTTGGCCCAATGGAATTCCAATCGGATTATTTGGGTTGATTCTGAACATCCCACTTACAATTGCCGGAATTAAAATTTTAGGTCCACGTTTTGGTGTAAAAACAGTTATTGGTTTTGTACTTACCTCTGTTTTTATGGATGGAATTACCTATCTGCGTCCGGATGGAAATATGCCTTTAGTTGACGATGTTTTGTTATCTGCGGTATTTGGTGCCGTGTTAATCGGGTTTGGATTAGGATTGATTTTTAAATCGCGTGCAACATCGGGCGGCTCCGATATTATAGCAATGATTATTGCAAAATACACTAATCTTCAATTAGGGAAACTGATGATTTATGTAGATTCAGTTATTGTTCTGCTGGCACTTTTTGCATTTCAAGATTGGCAAATACCATTGTATTCGTGGGTGGTAATTTATATCTCGGGTCGCGTAATAGATATTACAATAGAAGGGGCTGATTATAATAAAGCATTGTTAATAGTTTCGAAAAAGCACATAGAAATTAAGCATAAACTTTTAGTTGATTTAGAACGCGGTGGTACTTATTTACAAGGCGAAGGAATGTTTACCGGCGAGAAAAAACAAATTATTTATACAGTCGTCAGTCGTCGCGAAGTAGCTATTCTCGAAGAATTTATCAGTTCAATCGACCCCGATGCTTTCATAACAATTATGGATGCCAAAGAGATTTTGGGTGAAGGTTTTCAGAACTTGAATGCAAAGGTTAGCGGCTGATTATTACTGAAAATAATTCATCACAGTATCGAATTCAGCAGGAATCGGTGCTTCAAAACTTACACGTTCTTTTGTTTCGGGATGAGAAAATTCCAGTCTCGATGCGTGAAGAAACAGTCGTTTTACGCCAACCATTTCGGTTAGAATTTTATTTAATGTAAAATCACCATGGTGAGTGTCGCCAACAATATCGAACTGGTTTTTTGCAAAGTGTTGTCTAAGTTGATGCCACCGCCCTGTTTCCGGATGAATTTCGACTAGACTTAAACTCACGTTTTCTTTCTCTTTGTATGAAATTATTGTGTGAACGGTTTTTATGGTTTTATAATTTGTAACAGCAGGTTTTTTAAACTTTGTTTTCTTTTTCACCAAAACTTTTTCGTTAAAAGTCCCCTCGCCCGGAATTCCTTGTACCAGTGCAAAATACGTTTTATGCACCTCTTTTCTCTCAAACTGAAGTGCTAACTCGTGCGCAATTTCCTTTGTAAAAGCCAATACAATTACACCCGATGTTTTAGAATCTAACCGATGAACATTTAAAATCCACTTGCAGGTAATATCACCTATTAATTTGGTTAAATATGGTGCATCGTGCGGCATAAAATCATTTTTATGAATTGGCAAATCAATAGGTTTATTCACAACAATTATATGCTCGTCCTGAAAAATAATTGGTATCTCAAAAGTTTTATCCATGCGAAATTTTTAGCAAAAATACCATATTCTTTTTATATCTCTGTTTTTGGGTATTATTAAACCTAAACTAAAATTAATTGTTTAAACTTTATGACTCGAATAATAAATACACTTTTGTTTATTGCAATTACATTTACAATTAATGCTCAGGAAAATTCGCAGAAAGATAAATACATCATGAAAAATAGTAAAAAAGAATACAATAAATTAACAGAATTAGAAGAGTATGTAATTCTAGATAAAGGTACTGAACGCCCGTCAACAGGAACATTTAACAAGCACAAAGTAAATGGCACTTACATTTGTAAACAGTGCAATGCTCCTTTATATAAATCGTCTGACAAATTCGAATCGAACTGCGGTTGGCCAAGTTTCGATGATGAAATAGATGGTGCCGTTAAAAAAACTTTAGATGCCGATGGCAGGCGAACCGAAATTACTTGTAACAATTGTGGCGGTCATTTAGGTCATGTTTTTTTAGGAGAGAATTATACCAATAAAAATACCAGACACTGTGTAAATTCTGTTTCGCTCAGTTTCATTCCTGCAGAAATTAAGAATGTAAAATAGTTACTTTTTGCTCTTCCTGCATTTATTTTCACATTATGAATTTGGTTATTTTTAATTGTTGTTTCAGCAGTAAAACCACACCAAATTCTAATTGCCAAAAAAATTTAAATTCACATTTTGTAACCTTACAATTCTCAATCATATTTCCCAACGTAACTTGTTCCGGCGCTTGTTTTTAAATTTTACTAAGCAACAATAATCAAAAATAAAACAACTGCGTAAATCAGCTCAATCAGTGTCACCTTTTTACCATTATAATAGCTTCTAAATTTAACAATAAGACCCTTAGAGAGACATTATAAATCGACCTTAAACAAATATAAAACTCAAATGTTACATAAACTAACAAAAGACAAAAAGTTAATTTCAGTCTATGTACAAAGAAGAAATAGAATTGACAACTTCGAATAAAATAACGACAAAAGAAGCTCTCGAAGATTATTACATTGCCTATTTAAGCAGGCAGCTAAGTATTTTAGGGCGAAGAGAAGTTCATAATGGACGGGCACATTTTGGTATTTTTGGAGATGGAAAAGAAGTAGCACAGATTGCCTATGCAAAAGCTTTTAAAAAAGGCGATTGGCGCTCGGGTTATTATCGCGATCAAACTTTTATGCTCGCATTAGGACTCCTTCAGCCAGAGGAGTTTTTCTCTATGATATATGGCGATACCGATGAAAGTATAAATCCATCGACCGCAGGTCGTAATTTTAATAATCATTTTAGCACTAGAAATATTTCTGATGATGGAGAAATAAAAAATCTTACAAATCAATATAATTCAGCTTCCGATATTTCGCCAACGGCAGGTCAAATTCCACGTTTACTGGGATTAGCACAGGCATCTAAAATTGTACGACAAAATCCTTCAATAAAAAAGGAATTAAAAAACAACGTTACCGGAAACGAAGTTGCATTTGGTAGTATTGGAGATGCAAGTACATCGGAAGGAATATTTTTTGAAACCATAAATGCAGCTGGTGTTATGCAAGTGCCATTAGCCATTGCAGTTTATGATGATGGCTTTGGAATTAGCGTTCCCATAGAATTACAGACTACTAAATCAAGTATTTCGGAAGCGTTAAAAGGATTTCAGAAAGAGAAAGGAACAAATGGAATTTCGATATATAAATGCAAAGGCTGGGATTATTTGGAGCTTGTAAAAACATTTGCCAAAGGAATTGCAAATTGTCGAAAAACCCACACTCCTGTACTGTTTCATATTTACGAAGTTACTCAGCCGCAAGGACACTCAACATCGGGTTCGCACGAACGGTATAAAACAAAAGCGCGACTTGCGTGGGAAAATGAATACGACAGTGTTAACCAAATGAGAAAGTGGCTGACTGAAAGCGGAATAGCTGACATTGACATG
>DAOVTY010000279.1 GCA_030632865.1 Bacteroidota bacterium | reverse complement strand
GAAGGTGGAGTTGGAATTGAGAAAAATCTCAATGTCGGCGCAAATATAGGAGTATTAGGAGTCACTGATTCTTCATCAAAAGATACTGGATCATTAATTGTAGAAGGAGGTGTGGGTATCGAAAAGAAATTATATGTAGGAACTGACAGATTACCAGAAAAATTTTATGATTTAAAAGCCGACCCATTTGAAAAACAGAACATTATAACAGAGTTAAACACACCCAAAAGAAAAAGCAATTTCGAGCAACTTGTTGAAGTTATAAAATCATTCCCCGAAAAAGATAATGACCCAATTTACAAACCCAATCCACCTCAAAATTGGGATGTGAAAATTAGTGCTGAAAGTATGACTTGGAAATTGAATAAATAATCTACAACAAAAACAATTCGCATATTTTATTTCATTGCAAATTTGAACCTATTTATAAACAAAACTTTCCTTTACCCCTGTTAGTATGGTGTACAATTTATTTTAATAAATAAAGACAATTTTGTATTTTAATCAATTATATATTAACTTTATTGTTCAAATCTAAACAGATTCAAATGGCATCAGATGGAACAATTAATTTGAAAATTGGAGAAAATAATTTGACTTTCAAATCAGAGACAAAAAAAGCGATCGATACTGAAATTTTATTGCTTCATATTCCTTTGCTATTAATTATAATTGCTTATGGTCTTAACTTTCTTACATGGCCCCTATTTTTCCTTTTGTTTTATGTAATAGCAATGCGGGTTTTTATCGGAAACCACGACAGGTATCATTCAAATACGAATGTCCGCCTTCCAAGGTTTTTGGAAATATTTGCTGAAGGACTAGGTGTTATTGTAACTCCATGGGATGAACCCTATGATTCGATAAAAAGAAAACATTTAATTCATCATGCAACGCACAAAACTGGAGAAATTCCAATTTACGATACAAAGAAAGATCCTAACTGTGCTTATGAAATGGGAGGACTTTTTAATGTTCTTCTGTCATGTCTATTCTACGAAGAGGTACAATTATATTTTGACATACGGGATAAAAATTTAACCAGAAGTAGATTATTTAGATTTTTAATTTATGTGCCAATGCAAATTGGATTTATATTATTCTTTGGTATTAATATCTTTTTAGGTGTTTTTATTGCAACAAGGTTAATTGGATTTACTGCTTGGTTTGTATTTTCATGGATTATACATCAGCCTTTTATTTACAAATTTGGATTTTCGAGGGATGTACCTAAATGGTTTAAATTTATTTTTCAAATTTTACATGGGAAACGAGTTTCTGAAGGTTGTATTCATCACGCAACTCATCACAAATGGCCGGCAATTCCCAGCGGCAAATTATATAAGTTTGATTCTATAGTAATGGAAAATCCTATCTAGGTTCCAATTATGAATACATCTGCGTAAAGTTGCACAAATTTAGTACGTAGTATCTAAAGTCAACGTATTGGCGAGATTATTCGATATTATGAGTAATCTTTTCTACTCATAATACTGCTTCCCCATACAAGTCGTAATCTTCGGCACCAGTAATTTTTACGTTTACAAAATCACCTTTTTGAAGCTCATTTTCCGATGTAATCAAAACTTCACCATCAACTTCAGGCGAATCAAACTCGGTACGACCAATAAAATAGTCGCCCTCTTTTTTATCTATTATAACTTTAAAAGTCTGCCCAATTTTTTGCTGATTTAAATCGGCCGAAATTTGTTGCTGTATTTCCATAATTTCATCGGCGCGAGACTGTTTAACTTCATCAGTCAATTCATCGTCAAATTTATCACCTGCATAAGTTCCTTCTTCTTGCGAATAAGGGAAAATACCCAATCGTTCAAATTTCATCTTCGTAATAAACTCTTTCAACTCTTCAACATCATTTTCAGTTTCTCCGGGAAAGCCAACCAGCATTGTAGTTCTTAAAATAACTCCTGGCACTTCCTCTTTTATTTTCTGAATCAATACTTCAGTTTCTTCACGCGTTACATGCCTCATCATATTTTTCAATACCGAGTTAGAAATGTGTTGAAGCGGCATATCTAAATATTTGCAAACTTTAGGATTCTCTCGCATAATAGGCAAAATATCCATAGGGAATTTTGTGGGGTACAAATAGTGCAAACGAATCCACTCAATACCATCAACTTCCGAAATTTTATCTATCAACTCAGCCAATTGTGGTTTGCCATAAATATCAATTCCGTAATACGATAAATCTTGAGCAATAACAAGCAATTCCTTAACGCCTTTTTTAGCCAAATAGCGAGCCTCTTTTACCAAGCTTTCAATGGTACGCGATTTATGTCGGCCAGTCATTTTAGGAATAGCACAAAAAGAACAAGACCGGTTGCAGCCTTCCGAAATCTTCAAATATGCAAAATGCGAAGGTGTTGTAATTTTTCGCTCGTAAATGTATTCCGGATGATAAGTTACTTTCAACTCGTCAACCATCGCTTTCATATCAAACTTACCAAAATACTTATCCACCTCCGGAATTTCTGTTTCCAAGTCGTTCTGATATCTTTCCGACAAGCAGCCCATCACAAAAAGCTTATCTATTTCGCCACGCTTTTTCGCTTCGGCATAATCTAAAATCATATCAACCGACTCCTGCTTGGCATCATGAATAAAACCACAAGTATTTATAAAAACGGCATCAAAACCAGTTTCATTCGAATCGTGAACTACTTCAAATTTACCCTTCTCCAATTGGTTGAGTAAAACCTCTGAATCCACAAGGTTTTTAGAACAACCCATTGTAACCACATTTACGCGTTTCTTTGCCATCTCTTATATTTTATTACAAAGAAAAGCTTTTTTTAAATGAAAAAGACAATTAATAGTATTTCAAATGTTTTAAAATAAAATAAAGAATTAATTGCAATATTTGCCAAAGTGTTAATACTGCAAAAACATATTAACCGGACAGTAAAAACAAAGCAGTTTACAATAAACTTTTTATTAATTATACTGACATTTGTAACAGCCTAAAAGGACTTATTAAATGGCAAATTAAAAGTTATTTTAAAAATATATTATTAAACTTTTGATTATTAGATTTAATACATAATAGAGAATATAAAAACAATTATATCAATATGGGAAATCAATATTTATCTCAACGCAAAGTGCTGGTTAAATCAGGAATAAAATTAGTGCAACAAGGATTAGTTTCTCGAACTTGGGGAAATATTAGCATTAAAGTAAACGACTCTGAAATGTTAGTTACACCAAGTGGCAAATTCTACGAAGACCTTACTCCCACTGACATGGTTTTAGTAAATTTCAAAACAAATAAATATACCAGCGATATAAAACCTTCGTCGGAATATAAAATGCACACGGGTATTTATAACGACAGAAAAGAGATAAACGCAATTATTCACACACACCAAATGAATGCTTCAACTTGCGCAGCAGCTCGCCGAGAAGTACCTCCTATTTTAGACGATTTAGCACAAATAGTTGGCCCGAGTGTACGAGTTGCAGAGTACGCGCTTCCGTCAACAAAAAAAATGATGAAAGCAGTTGTTAAAGCTTTAAAAGGAAGGTTTGCAGCTCTAATGGCAAACCACGGTGCAGTTTGTGTTGGCAGAGATTTAGACGAAGCGTTTGTAGTTTGCCAGGTTTTAGAAAAAGGGTGTAAAGCTTTTATTGAAGCAGAATTTTTGGGTGGTGCAAAAAGT
>DAOVTY010000025.1 GCA_030632865.1 Bacteroidota bacterium | reverse complement strand
TCATTTCGCTTTTCTTATTTTATTCAATACATAAAAAAAGATGATGGTGGAGAGGCCGCTGCCAATTGCTGCTTCAGTCATTGCAACATCGGGCGCTGCCATTAGTAAATACATTATCGATGCCATTAAACTAACAATGCCTGTTGCAATTATAGCAACTGCAACTTTTTTGTGAATAACGGCTGTAATAGCCATCACAACCATAATCAGACTTAATACTATTAATATTATCAGGCTCATTTTGTTTCAGGTTTTTGAGATTCGCTATTTTGTTCTTTTTCTCTGAATGTACTTAGCTTATCCATTACTGTAATTTTGGCTTTTTTAATGCCTATGTAATGTGCAGCTCTTGCTAGCATGTGCGACGAAACCGGATTCGTTATTAAGATGAAAACGATCAGCAAAAATATTTTCCCGGCTATATCGAGATAAATAATTCCAATTCCGAGTAACGATAATATAGTACCAAGAGTTGAAGCTTTTGTTCCTGTTTGGATTCGTGTAAATACATCGGGCATCCTAATTAATCCAATACTACCAAGTAGAAGAAAAATAGATCCAAGTAGTGTGATTAATGCTCCTATAATTTTTAGAACTTCCATATTTATAAACTTTTTTCGAGGTAACGTGCAATAATTATTATACCCAGAAAACTGAGCAATCCGTAAATTATGGCAACATCAATATAAATTGTTCTGCCAGTAAAATGTGCAATTAATGCAATTAACGAGATTGAGATAATGGTCATTACATCGAATGCAATTACCCTATCTACTAACGATTCGGCTTTAAAAAACCGGTACATCGACAAAATAATACTCAAGAGCATTATTCCGCCAGCTATTTGTAAGATGATATTAACCATAAATTACCTCCAAATATTTTTCAAATTTATTTACTATCGCATTTGTATGTTCTTCCATATTATCACCTTTCACATCAAGCCAATGAATAAAAATTGTGTCGTCTTTTAATTCAACTGTAAATGTCCCGGGAGTTAATGTAATAGAGTTGGTAAGAATCATTCGCCCCAGTTTCGATTTTAATTTTGTTTTCACTTCAACAAATCCCGGGTTTATAGGGAGTTTCGGAGAAATCACACGTCGGGCTACATCGAAATTAGATTTTACTAACTCGCCAATAAATACAAAAATGTAAAGAAACCAATACCCAATTGCTTTTGGGTTGAGTTTCAAATCGTTGAAAATATCGCATGTATAGCAAAAAATTAAACCAACTAAAACAGAGACAATAGCCCCCGAAATAATCACTTCTGTTGTGAGTTTCATGTTGAGCAAAACCCAAATCACAAAAAGCGTTATTATTGAAATTAGTAATGATTTTATCTTCATCTCATTATAATTATTAATTTTTTAATAGACTTCAATTGCAATTATTGCGAAATAAACGATACACATATTTAGTAAATACATAATACCAAATTATCTCTATAAACTTAATTTAAAAAATGTAATAAACTGTAATTCAGGATCTAAGAGCTTGGGTGAATATTTATTTAGAGCTGTACTTTTATCGAACATTTTACGAATCAAATTTTGCCACAAAACTACATCGGGAAATTGCTTAATTATCATATTGAACTATAAACCAAACTTACTTTTTGATATAAATAAAATCACTTACACAGATATATGGAATTGATTATTGGTATATTTGCAATGTTTTACAAAAACGGTACGAATAAATCATAAGGGAAGAATTTTATTATTGAGGGTTTTATGGAATCAGGAGAAGTAACAAATTCATGTCTTTTTTGCATAAATAAATCATCTTGTTTTAAGCAGCTAGATGATAGTCAACTTGAGCTTAGTAATAATCATCGTGTTCAACTCGACTTTAAACAAGGCGAAACCATTTTAAAACAGGGGTCTTTTGCAAATCACATATATTTTATAAAAAAAGGTTTAGTAAAAGTTTATATGGAAATTCCACATTCCGAAAAAAATCTTGTTATTAATCTTTTGCCCACCGGAAATCTGATCGGACTTCCATCGTTATACGGAAATAAGGTGCACACATACACCGCCACAGCAATCGAAAATACCACTGTTTGTATTATTGAAAATAATGCAATAAAGGAATTAATAGAGAATAACGGAAAGTTTGCTGCCGAGATTATTAAAACCATGAACCATTGTTCTTCCTATACATTTAACAGGTTTGTTAGTCTTACGCATAAACAATTAAATGGGCGACTTGCAGATGCTCTAATTTATTTGGCAGAAGAGATTTATAAGAATAATACTTTTAAACTTTCACTTTCGAGGGCAGATTTGGGAGAACTTACCGGAATGTCGACCATGAGTGTTGTTAAAGTGATTAAAGATTTTAAAGACAATAAAATCATTAATAATAAAGGGGGCACTATTGAAATTATTAATATGCCACATTTAAAACGTATTAGCGAGGTTGGTTAGAATTTCTATTACAATCCCCAATAATTATATTTCCATTTTTTTACTACGTACAAACTTCATTCTAAGTATAATAAGTACTTGCAATCAATTTTTAACTCTATTAAATATAGTTATATTTACGCGATTGATGAAATTCTGAAACCTATGAATATTGAAATTAGAGAAATAATTACAAAGCGCGAAATGCGAAAATTTGTAAGTTTCTTTACAAAGCTCTATAAAAATTGTGAATATTCTCCTATTCCTCTACATTTTGATGAGCTAGAAACATTGTCGAAAGAGAAAAACCCAGTTTTTAAACACTGCAAAGCAAAATATTGGATGGCTTATAAAAATGGTAGTCCAGTTGGAAGAATTGCTGCTATTGTTAAAGATTATGAATTATCAATTGATAATAAACCAATTGGTCGTTTTGGCTGGTTCGATTTTATTGATGACAACGATGTCTCTAAAAAGCTTATGGACACAGCTTTAATCTGGATTAAAGAACAAAATAGAGAAGCCTTACATGGCCCGTTTGGTTTTTCTGATATGGACCGGCAAGGAATGCTAATTGAAGGATTTGATAGAAAGGGAACTTTTGCTGCATTGTACAACTATTCGTACTACCCAGAACATTTAGATGCCATGGGTTTTCGTAAAAGTATAGATTGGGTTGAGTATGAAGTTGTAGTAAAAGATTTGTTAATAGATCGTGTTAATAAAATTGCAGATTATGCTGCAAATAGGTATGGATTTAGGTTAGTTAAACTTACCAAACGTAAGCAACTATATAAATATGTTCCGGCTGCATTCAATTTATTAAATAAAGAGTATGCTCATTTATATGGTTATACAAAACTCTCAGAAGAGCAAATTAATCATTATGTAAAAATGTTTATCAATTTGGTTAACATAGACTTTATAAGTTTTGTGGTAGATAAAGATGATACATTAATTGGATTTGGAGTTACCATGCCCTCGTTTACCGAGGCATCAATAAAAGCAAAAGGAAAACTGATTCCCTTTGGATGGTACCACTTTTTAAGGGCAATGAAAAAGAATGAAACACTCGATTTATATTTAATAGCTGTTGATAGTAAATATCAGAAAAAAGGTGTTAACGCACTGCTAATGAGTCAGACTGCAAAAAAGGCAAAAGAGTTTGGAATTTTGTGTGCCGAAACAAATATTGAACTCGAAAACAATAACAAAGTTCAGAGTATGTGGCATTTTTTCGAGCGTAACCAACACAAACGCCGGAGGTGCTACATTAAAGAAATTTAGACAAAATGGCTAAGATTCTTATTACCGGAGCAAGTGGTTTTATTGGCGGGTTTTTGGTGGAATATGGATTGAATAACGGGCATACAATTTTTGCTGCAATTCGTAAATCAAGCAATACAAAACAATTAACCGACAGTAGAATAAATATAGTTGAGATAAACCTTGCTGATAAACAATCGTTGAAACAAAGTTGGAATAAAATTCATCAACAATTTGGTAAATTTGATTATGTAATTCACAATGCAGGTGCAACTAAGGTTTTAGATAAAACCGATTTTGAAACCGTTAATTATCAATACACAAAAAATTTAGTTGAATCGCTGTACGAAGCTGAAATAACACCTGAGAAAATTGTATTTATCAGTAGTCTGGCTGCTTATGGTCCGGGAGATGAAAATACGCTTTCTCCAATTCAAATTTCAGACACACCAAAACCTATTACAAGTTATGGAAAAAGTAAACTAAAAGCTGAACAATTTCTGTTTCAACAAAATAAAATGCCATTTATTATTTTTCGTCCTACAGGAGTTTATGGTCCACGCGACACAGGTTACTATCAATATTTTAAATCGATGAATAAACACATCGAAATATATTTAGGAAATAGAGAGCAAATAATCACTTTTATTTATATAAAAGATTTGGTTTCGTTGATATTTAAGGCGTTACCATTGGCAGTTAAAAACCGAGGTTATTTTGTAACCGATGGTAATAATTACAATGTCAAACAGTTTGCATCTATTACAAAAGGTGTTTTATTGAAAAAAACTTTAAGAATAGTAGTTCCTTTTTTCTTGTTGAAATGGGCGGCAACTGTATGGGGACGGATTGCAATATTAATAAAAAAGCCAACTTTATTTACTACTGACAAGTATAGAGAAATAACTCAGAAAAACTGGGCATGCGATTCGAGTGATACAATGACTGATTTTAATTTCTCGCCCAAATATAATTTGCAACGCGGTGTTGAGGAAACAATAGAGTGGTATAATGAACAAAGATGGCTATGAGTGATACTGCTAATTAACAACCTCCCTGTACTTTTTTCTTCTTTTTACGTTTTGTAATTGGAGGTTTCGAACTTTTTGCCATTGTTGAAGGCTGCGTATTTACAGCTGCTCCGCCTAAAGCCATTCCTGCCCCTTTGCGTAAATTGTATTTTAATATTTCATCATTCGGGCTAGTAGATTTAGGAGCTTCCGGATTCATAATTGTTTCTACCCAGTAATTTAAGCCACCTTGTAAAACGTAGTTGTTTTCGAATCCAAGTTGTCTGGTAATCATCCATGCCTCGTTGGCATCTTTTGTGCCATTAGAATAAAACACGTTAAATTTTATATCCTGATCTAGGTAGTCTTCCCAGTCGGGATTTAAAATATTGACCAAAGGAATATTTATTGAATTTGGCAAACTAAATTTATCGTATTCATCTGCACTTCTTACATCTATAATTTGTAGTGTTGGATCTTTCTGAATAATCATATCTGCCACCTGATCGGGATATATAAATTGAGTTCCGGTTTTTACCTCTTCAAGCAATTCTTCGGCAGTTAATTTATATGGTCTTGTTGTATTTTCTGGCACTGCGGCAATAATTAACCCCATCGGAATTATTAAAGTTGCCAAAACTAATCTTGCTTTCATAATCTTAAAATTTGTTGGAAGTCGGAAAACCGAGCCCCGAATTTGTAATCATCTTTTTAATTCAAAAACTTTATTTCTGATTCAATTTATAATCGTCGCGGGCAAAACGCTTTTCTGTCCATTCTCCAACCCAAAACATTCCAAGAGCAACTAAAATCATTAATAATGTTAATACTCCACGCGAGCTTCCAAGTAGATCGCTTAGTACAGGCGAGCCTAAATATTTAGCATTATAAAAATCTTCCCAAAGTGGATAACCTTCGGTAAAAATAAAAATGCCAATAAACATTCCTCCTATAAATGCTAGAGCATCTAATTTCCCAATAGATGCAGCACAAAATGAGGTTCCAGGGCAATAACCACCCAGAATAAACCCTGCGCCCATAATTACTCCACCTCCCAGCGATGACCATAAGAAAGTTGGGTTGATGTAAATACTACTTAAATCAATCCAGTTAAAAAGACTCATAAATAATAATCCAACTGCAGCAACAATTGCAGCTGTAAAAAATACTTTTAACACAGTGGTGTCGTATCCGTAGAACATGCCAGCCAAACGGCGACTCGAAGAAAATCCATTAATTTCTAGCACAAAGCCAAAACCAATTCCGATGAGAAATGCAAAAAATAAATTTGCGTTATCTGATATTATATCGTAAACAATGAGTGGTCCCATTTTTTTAATTTATTAATTATAATTAAATCCAAAGTTTTCTAACAAAATATGCAAGTATGAAAGCTGTTCCGAAAATAGCTGCCATTGATATAAACCCACTTACCGATAGTACTGCCATACCCGTAAGTGCTGAGCCACTTGTGCAGCCTCTCCCTAATTGAGAACCGAGTCCAAAAAGTATTCCTCCAAAAATTGCAAATATAATTCTTGTTCTGTTCTTAATTTTAGGCGATTTTTCAACCTGAAATTTCAATCTTCCACCAATTGCACCTGAAAGAAATCCACCAACGATAACACCAAGCATCTGAAATACTAGCCATGATTTCATTGGGCTTGGATGTGATTCCATGTAGTCTTTGTAGAATGCCGTATTTTCGACATGTGTTGGAGCAATTGTTTTTATAGCTGTTACAACTACACTTTTAGATGCTCCACTGGCACCAAGTCCCCTCCCGGAAATCCAGAAAGCAGCTAATAAAACCAGTCCTAAAAGAACTCCCCCTAAATAAGGGTTCATGTATTTTTTTTGTTTCATCTTAAGAAATTAGTTGGAAGACTGAGGACAGTAGTTAGAAGTTTAAAGGTGCCAACCGAATGTCTTATAATCCTCTCTCGTTATTAATACTTATTAATTATACTTTTTTTACTTTTATTTTTTTTCAAACTTTGAGCTTTAAACGCTGGACTTTAAATTAGTATAGCCAACGGCTCATTTGTCCGGCATACGAAATTATAAACCGCAACATTAAACTTCCGAAAAGAACAAGTACCACCGGAATTATTGCAGGAATATGAAATTTACGCAGCTCCATAAATTCAAGAATTGCCGGGATAATCATTCCTATAATCACAACAAAAATCCAAAATGGTGCAGTATATGGTCCGCCTAAAAATAGGTTGGCAGCATCAATTTGTACTTGCGTGCTTGCCAAAAATCCCATAAACATGTGTACAATTAGGAACAGCTCTATACCAATTAACATGATATCTATTTTCGCAAAATTAATTCGCTCTTTTGGTCTTTTAGAGAACATTATAATTACCGCTGCCCCAGCCGAAAGCCCTGATGTTAAAAACAGTGGCCCTAAAATAGATGTGTTCCACAATGGGCGTGCATTAAATGCCGAGAATAAAATTCCGGTATAAATCCCAAGTATCACCGAAAAGTATAGAATTGCCCATGCTAAGTATATTTTGTACTTAATTGCAAACTTCTCCATTTCTTTTAAAATGGTAAACTTCCAATCCCAATTGGGAAAGAATTCTCGTATATGAATTGCAGCCCAAACCATAGAAAGTGGTGTAATTGCCATTAACGTCCAGGCTCCCCACGACATAGGTGATTGAATTCGGATAACCGTATATAATTGCCAGAAATACAATTTATGTTTTAAGTCGAAAAACAGTGCAGTTAAACCAATCATTAATATAAAAGGAACAATAATAGGTGCTCTTTTTACTGCTCCACTATATTTATTTTCCTTTCCTAAAATTGTATATAAACTGGCAAAAAACAGAATGCCTGCTGCCAATCCACCTAAAAATAGGTACAGTGGAATGTGCCAGTGCCAAATTTCTAAATGTGGATCGATGTACGGATTTAATCTTCCTGATGTTATAATTTCTTCTCTCATATTTTTAGATTTAAATCAGGTAATATACATGAGGTTTAGTTCCTGCTTCTGGAATCAATGTTTTATGTTTTCGTTTTTTCATTATTTGGGAAACTTCGCTATTCGGATCGTCTAAGTCTCCAAAATACATGCACTTGGTTGGACAAACTGCCACGCAAGCAGGTTGTTGACCTTTTTGAACACGGTGCATACAAAACGTGCATTTATCAACATAACCGTCAGGATGAGAATATCTTGCATCATACGGACAACTTGTTATACACGCGCCACAGCCAATACATTCGTCGTGAGTTACGGTTACAATTCCACCAGCTTCGTAATGGCTTGCTCCGGTAGGGCAACAACGCACGCATGGAGAATTTTCGCAATGATTGCATCGTTCAGAGCGGATTTCTGTTTCTAATTGTGGATAAGTTCCATCGGTAATTTCAACAATCCAATCTCTACAATAACCAATCGGCACATTATTTTCTGTTTGGCAAGCCACCACACAATCAGAGCATCCTACACATTTTTTTGTATCAATCGCCATCGCGTATCTCATAATTCCTCCTCACTTTCTTTTTCAAAACGAAATGTTACAAAATTTCCTCTCATTCCAGTTCCACCCATAACTGGGTCTGTTAAAACACGTGTTATTAATTGCGAATCGCTGGCTCCTTTTCCATGAGCACGACTTAATTTTTTATTTGCATGGCCAAAACCATGAACCATATAAACCGAATCGAAACGAATTCGCTCTGTTACTCTAACTTTTATTGTAAAATCGGAAATTACTCCATCTTGGTTCTCCAAATAAACTTCTTGTCCGTTTGTTAAATCCCACTCTTTCGCCACTTTCGGATTTACCCAAACTTTATTTTCATCCATTAAATCGGTTAAGTTTGGATTATTTGCCGTTCTACTAAAAGTGTGCATTGGGGCACGTCCGTAATTTAGATGATAATAACCCGGTGGCGGTTCCATGTGTGGAGTATAACGTGGCATCGGATCGAAACCTTCCTCTTCGAGAGCGGTAGAGTATAATTCTATTTTGCCAGTATTTGTGAAAAATTCAATGTCTTCACCATCTTTGAAATAGATATCATCGTATTCTCGAGGTAAGTTTTTCACACCAATTCGTTTCATCTCTTCCAACGAAGAATCAACTTTTTTCAATTGCCAATCTAGCATTTCTTCAATAGAATTCCATGCAAAATACTCTTCCAAACCTAATTTTTTCGAAAGCTCTTTTGCCATCCAATAAGCTGGTTTCGAGTTGTATTTTGGTTCGGCTGCCGGAACTCGCAATGCCATATTTGGCACTCTTCCCTGTACAACACGCAACGAATCGTATCTTTCGAGATAAGTACATTCAGGTAAAACTATATCTGCATAACCTGTAATTTCCATTGGCATGGTATCAACCACAACCAAAAGTTCTAGATTATTCATTGCTTCGATTGTTTTTCTCTGATCTGGTAAAGTCATTATCAGATTAGTACCATTTACAATCCATGCTTTTATATTACAATCTATATTTATTGATGGAATAGTTGCGTCGCAAACTCCTGATGCAAGTGCTAAATCAGCAAGTTTATATTTTCCACCCATTGCATCTCTCCAATTGCGGGTAGGTTTTGGAAATTCAGGATGCGGATAATTTGGGATACTCATTTTTTCCGGCACGTAAAATCCACCTCTGCGACCCCACGACCCTAACAAAGCATTTAAAATTGCTACTGCACGCAAACGTTGTGTGTCGTCGCCATACCAAGTTACATGTCTTCCCGGGTGAATAATAACAGACGGAGCTGCATTTGCCATTTCGCGAGCTGTTTCGCGAATTTGATCGGGTTTTATGGTAGTTATTCCATAAGCCCATTCGGGTGTGAATGGCTGAACATAGGCTTTTAATTCTTCAAAACCATATGCATATTGTTCAATATATTTTTTATCGTACCAATCGTTGTTAATTATTTCGCGAGTCCAGGTTAATAATAAAGCAATATCGGTAGCAGGTTTTATTGGCAGCCAAAATTTAGATTTACCCGCTACTGTTGAGAAGCGAGGGTCAACTGTAATTATCGAAGCTCCTTTATCAATTGCATCCGACATTTCCTGCACTTGTCCGTTGTGCATATTTTCGCCTAAATGCGAACCTATTAAAACAAGGCATCTGGTATCTCTAATATCTGTTGGTTCTGGTGAATTTAAACCTTCGCCAAATGTAGCTAAAAAGGCAACTTCGCGAGGTCCACGACATTGTGCATAAGATGGAGCTGCAATATTTGTAGAACCAAATGCTTTTAACAGATCGCCAAAATATTTACCGCCTGATCCGTGTGTAAATAATGCAGTACATTCCGCACCATGTTCTTTTTTGACTTGCTGCATTTTTTCAGCAATGAAATCAAAAGCTTCATCCCAGGATACTTCCTTGTAGGTTTGTTTTCCATCAGCATCAACCACTCTTTTAAGCGGATTTTTTAATCGATCTTCGTCGTAATACATTCCAACTCCACCAGTTCCTCTCGGACAAAAACGTCCGTTACAATTTGTGTCGTCATCGTTTCCAACAATCTTTTTAATCGAGCCGTCTTCATTTTTATGCACCCAACCAGCACATTTCCAAAAACAAACTTCGCAATAAGTTGAAGTACGTTTTAAATCGAGAGTGCCTATGTCTTTCAATTGGTTATTAGAAAAACCGGGAATAGCAGAATGTAAATATTTGCCTCCCACAACTATTCCTGCAGCACTTAATGAAGATATTTTTATAAAATCACGCCTTGTCTTCGACATATATTTCTATCTTTTAGTGGTGTAAAAGTAATATTTTTTATATCGACATATATTAAAAATTAGATATATGGATATGTCGAATTATGTAATGCACAAATGTTTGTTACTATGGGGTATTGTATGTGGTAATATGTTCAATTACTGATAGTTGTGAGCTGAATGTGGAAGTGTTATAAATAACCTTTTATTTGAAATTTAAAATGATTCCAAACAAATAACAAAAGCGCTGTTTAATAAAATAACAGCGCTTAAAGTTTAAATATTTTAACTTTTTAAGTAAATATAATTTGTGATCCTTCTCCTCCCGACATAGCATATAAATCGCCAACAGTAATTATTGCTTTCACATGTTCAGAAAAATCATCCATGGTAAGTTTAAACATATCGGCGGCCATTTTACATGCATAAACTTCGCCACCGCCAGCAGCAATCATATCAAGAAATTCATCAACCGGAGGAACATCTAAATCGTCCATCTGTTTTTTCATCATTGCAGATACTCCTGCTTCAACTCCGGGAATTACTCCTAAAAGAGTTGGAAATGGTAATCCGCCAGGCATTCTCATTCCTGGGTTCCCTACAACACCGGTATGCAGTTTATTCATCTGCTTTTTGGTAATTGCATCCAATCCGAAGAAGGTGAAAAACAACTTTGCTTCAATTCCTTCCATAACTGCGCCATTGGCCATTATCAAGCCTGCATAAACATCTTCGATGCTAGCTTTGGCTACAATTATCATTACCTTTTTTAAGGGTGTTTCTTTTACTTCAGTCATAATTTTCAGGTTTTATTAGTTAAACACAACTTGCCGGTTTCGGTATTCCAGCAAATTTTGATGAATATTTCAATGGGCCTCCAGGAAATAATTGATATAATCCTTTTATATCGGTAATTCCAGATTTGCCAACTTTTCTAATTGAAAGTGCTGAGCCTGCGGCACTCTCTTTTCTTAGATACTCTAACACTTCGTAATGTTTGTCTGTTAGTTCAATACCATTTTCTTTTGCCAAATCGGCTGCAATCTCTTGCGACCAATCTTCCGGGTTAACTAAATAACCTTCTTCGGTTACTTCAACTGTTTTACCTGCTAATGTTTTTTCCGCCATAATTTTTATTTTTAATTGTTGTTTTTAATTATTGTCTGTATTTGTTTCTGCTGATAAGTTTTTCATAAATGTTACAAAGAATCCCATGGCGCGTTTCATTTCCGGTTTATTCATTTCGCGCATAACTTTAAAAATTGAGTACTCAGGAATATTATCCATTTCAATGCTGCCATATATTTTTAGACCATTATTTAGTGCTGCCATCATTTCGGGCTGAGTTGCCGAGCGAACAGTTTCCAGAATGGTAACCACATTATCAGAAAGACTCCTCACATCTTCGGGTGAGTAATGTGTAATAATATTGTCGAATATATTTCCTGCCTCAGCAAAGAATTCGAAGTAGCCTTTTTGGTCAAATTCATTTAACTTTTTAGTGAAATCGATAATTACTTCATTGAAAATAGGGCTTGCATCTTTAACTAAATCATTAACACTTTCAAACATTTCCAGAGCATTATTCATGTTTTCGATATTCCGCAGAACTCTTAACACCAATCCTTTTACCTGATCTAAATCGAGATTTACCATTCGGTTATCTAACTCTTCAACTGCCGAATCGTACATATCTTTTCCAACAATAGAAAAATCTGCCACCAAATCTTCAAGCTGATTTGATTTTAATCGTTGCTGATTTACATATTCCAGTAACAAATCAACTTTCTGATTTAGCTCTGTAATTTGCGTTTGTAATTCTTTTTCTTCCATCGTATTCAAATTAATTCACTCGTTTTTTACCAGCCATTGTCATTAGGGGCTCAACCGGTAATTCTTTTCCTTTTAACAAAATGTGCCAATAAATCCAGCGGAACATTACTTTACCATAATGATTGATTTTTGTATTTTTCAACAACCCAAAAGGACCTATTCCAGGTAATGGAAATGTTCCGGGGAGTGGTTCTGTATCGTAATTGAAATCGATTAATGCACCTTTCCCAAATCCGGTTTCTATGTAACAGTTAGCATGCCCGTCGAATTTTGCATGTAATGGTCTGCCTTCCATTGCACTCATTAAATTCTCAAAAAGAATTTCGGCTGCAAAGTGTGCCACAGAACCTGCTTTAGATGTTGGAATATTTGCTGCATCGCCAAGTACAAATATATTTTCGTGTTGTTTCGACTGCAAAGTTTCTTTATCGGTGAGAACAAAATTTAAGTCATCACCTAATCCACTTCGTTCAACCATTTCGTCGCCCATATTTACAGGAACAATTGTTAATACATCAAAAGGAATCTCTTTTTCATCGTAAGACACTAACTTTTTATTATCGTTATCAACATGTTCAATATAAAAATCTGGAATCTCTTTTATATTTTTCTCTACTAATAATTCCGATAGCATTTTTGTAGCAATTGGCTTTGTAAATGCTCCCGACATTGGAGTTACGTATGAAATTTCTACTTTATCCCGAATTCCTTTTTCAGTAAAATAAGCATCGGCAAGAAAAACAAACTCCAGCGGTGCAACAGGACATTTGTATGGAACTTCGGTAATTGCCATAACTAATTTTCCACCTTCCCAGCCCTTGAAAAATTTCTGAAGTGCAACGGCACCTTCTACAGTGTAGAAATCAAAAATCTCTTTATACCAAAGTTTATCTTTTAATCCTGTAGTTTCTTCGGGGCAGGTTTTGGTTCCGGTTGCAATAATTAAATAATCGTAATTTAATACCTTACCGCCTTCCAAATACACTTTATTTGCTTCTCCTTCAACTCTGTCAATTTCAGAGAAAATCATGTTTACACCCGAAGGAATAAAATCTGCTTTAGGTTTTATAACATCCTCTTTATTATATATTCCAAACGGAATAAATAGAAATCCCGGTTGATAGTAGTGTGTTTTGAATTGGTCAATAATTGTTATATCCCACTCTTCTTTATCGAGTGTGTTACGAAGTTTATTCGCCATCATTGTGCCAGCAGTTCCTGCACCAAGTATTACAATTCGTTTCATTTTTATTTCTTTATTTTTTATGCCAACGAATGTAATCTTGATAACTCAATAAATTTCAGTGAGGGAATATGATAATTAGCAGCATGTAATAAATATCATAACTTTTTGGTATTTTTGTCGCTTCAATCATGATAATTGACATGAATTCAGGAAATATTAAATGTGATTGCGAAGATTGTAAGTTAAAATCTTTGTTTTTTTCTCATGTAACTGTTGATGAGTTAATAGATATTTGTGAGATTAAAGAAGAACGTACTTATTTTAAAGGCGATATTATTACCAAAGAAGGAGATTCAATAAACGAATTTCTATATTTAAAGGAGGGGCTTGTAAAACTTTCTAAATCAACTGATGAGGGGAAAGATCAAATTATAAGTTTTTCTAAACCTTTCGACTTTGTGAGTCTTTTAAGTGTTTTTTCGTCAGACACATACCAATACTCTGTTTCTGCTATTGAAGATTCGCATGTTTGCATTCTCGATTTAAATGTTGTTAAAAACCATGCTCGACAAAATGCTCTGTTTACCATGGATTTAATGAAACGTGTTAGCGAGGCCACAGATAAAATAGTTTTAGACAATCTTGAAATTAGACGTAAACATTTAAAGGGTAGGGTAGCGCACGTTTTGCTCTATTTTGCTAATTATATTTATATGAAAGAGGAGTTTGAGCTTCCTATATCGCGACGCGAAATTGCCGAATATATTGGAATGACAACGGAGAATGTAATACGTACTTTATCAGAATTCAGGAAAGATAAAATCATTAAAATTTTTGGGAAATACATTCAAATTGCTGATAAAAAAAGACTTGAGAATATCTCGGAATTTGGATGATTAAAACTGAGATTAGTATTTTTTAATTTTCAATAAATAAAATTTCTTCTGTATTTTCTGGTGCATTAAAATAAATTTTATCATTTTCTGCCAATCCAGACTCTATCACATATTCTTTTTCATTCTCTAACCCTAGGACAACCTTTTTTTTCCATATAATTCTATTTGTTTTGATGTAAACAAAATTAATCCCGTTTTCGGAATAGATACATTGTCTTGGAACAGTTAACACATTACTCATATTATCAATAATAATGTTGTTGCTTGTTGTCATTCCTGGTTTAAGTTCGAGATTGGATTGATCCAATTCTATAATAACCTGAAAAACCATTGATTCAAAACTGGTAAGTTCTTGTCCAATGTTTGCAATTTCAGTAACAATTCCGGTAAACTTACTTTCAGGTAAAGCATCCACAGTAACATTAACGATGTTGCCAATTGCAATTTTAGTGATATCAATTTCCTCTACGTACGTTTCTGAAATTGCCACTGACATATCGGGCAGTGTTGCAATTGTTGGACTCCATTGACTAATATTATCACCCACACGTATTTTTCTTCCGCCGCGCACTTTTGTGTACATGACCATCCCGTCTTGCGGAGCGGTAACTGTTGCATTAATAATGGCCTCTTTTAGCAGAGAATCGCGTTTTAAACGATAATTGTAATCTCTTTCATCTCTTTTAACACTAACTGCCAGATACATTCTTTTCCGTTCGTAATTTCGGAGTTTTGCATCCATCTCGCGAATGGTTTTATTGTATGCAACTTTTGCTTTACGTTGGTATGCTACCGATTCATATTTTGCTTGTTCTAATTCAAGTGTTTTGTATTCAAGGTCGAATTTAAACTCTTTTATTTCTTCGCGATAATTTGTAAGTTCAATGGTCGAGTCAATTTTTGCATCATCAAATTCAGCAAGATCCTCTTCCATATCATCCTTATTTTCTTCAATTTGACGATTAATACTCGCAATATCAAGAGTTGCCACCCAATCTCCTTTTTTTACAAGTGTACCTTCTTGTATTAAGTCTTTAATTTGAAGTTCGCGAATTCGTAAACTTCTGTTTTTAAAGTCATTATGTAATTTTATCAGAACGGTATTTTTCCCTTGTATTTCGCCTTTTGAGTCGATAACAAATTCAAACTTGGTTTTTTTAACACTATATAATTTCGATCCAATAATTTTCGTTTCACCCCAAAATGCAATTATTAAAATAATAACTGCCGCTAATCCAATAAAAAATATACTTCTCTTTTTCAAAACCATGAAACTATATTTATTGATTATTGATTATTCGCTCAAAATCTTCTGAGAGTGTTATATTATTTTGGAAATCATAAAGAGTAAGCCTACGTATTGTAATATAGTAATTCCAATACGAACGCAACGACCCAATATAAGCTCGGCGAGCTTGTTCTCGATCATTTCTAGCCAAATTTAATTTTGTTACGTCAACTTTTCCAATTAAAAAACGCTGCTGAGTTACGTCGTATTGCATTTGTGCAATTGTATCTGCTTTGGCGGTGTTTAAAACCTGATTTCCTTGTAGGTTAAACTCCATTACATTCATGGTTACATTTTGCTCGAAATCGATCTTTTCCTGGTTAATACTAATTCGCATAACTTCACGGTCTGAACGCGCCATTGCCAATTGTCCTTTTCTACGACCCCAATCTAAAATAGGCACACTAACTCCGGCTCTTAATTGTTGTCTTCCAAGCGGTTCATCATATACCCTGCTTAACTCAGTTGAGTTCTGGTTTAACCCAAATACGGCAAAAACAGTACCACTTAAACCAGTTTCACTTTTTGCCTGATCAACTCTTCTATCCTCTTCCATCATTCTTTGCCGCTGACTATAAATATCGGGATTATTTATTAATGCTTGTTCTATTGCAAGATCAGCTTTTATTTGCAGATTTGATGAGAATGAAGGAATAATACACTCTACGTCAGTATTTTTATCGAAACTTAGGAATGAGTTTAGACGTGATTTCGATCTTTCTAACCCTAAATTTGCTCGAGTTAACGCAAGTTTTGAATTCATAAATCTGAGTTCCAGATTTAGCAATTCATCTTGTGTAACAGTTCCAACCTGAAATCTTCCTTTCCCAATTGTATATAAAGTGTCAGAATTAGCCAGATTTGTTACTGAAATATTAACTTCTATCTGTGCATCAACTAAATCGAAAAACAGGCGATTTGCTTTTAAAGCAAGATTTTCTTTTGCCTGAATAAACTCTTTTTTAGCTTTTTCGTATTTAATAGGTTCAATTTTAGCTTCCCATTTAAACCTATTATATCCGTCAATAGATTGAGAATATCCGATACTAAACGGAGTTGAAGAGAATGATGAAAGTTGGTCGTCACCTAATTTTTGGGTCATTGCCAACGAAGATGTTGCAAAGATTTGACCGCCAGTTAACCCAACATTTTGGTTTAATCTCAGAGATACATTTGAATTAAAATCTTCTCTTTCAATATATTCATCACGATTTTCGTCATAATTATATACTTCTTGCATAGAACGGTTATAATCTAAAACCGTTGCATCCAAAGTTAGACTGGGCAGACGATCGGCTTTAAAATATCGATATTCATAATAACTCGACAAATACATATTTTGGTTTATAAATGCATCTAACGACTTTTTTGAGGCAATGTCAATAACATTGTCTAGCGTGAGAAATTGTTTGTCTTGTGCATTAGAAATAAACATTGGAAGCACAAAAAGCCAAATTAAAATGTTCTTGATTTTCATAATTTAAATTTAAATTATTGACGAAGTGAATTAACAGGATCTTGGTCTGAAGCCCTTTTTGCTGGAAGATAACCAAAAGTAATGCCAATTATTACCGACACTCCAAAAGAAATTACAATTGAAAATGCCGAAACAATGGTATTGATATCGAACATTACCGTAATAATTTTTGAAATGCTAATACCGAGAATAATCCCCAGAATTCCACCAGAAATACTAATTAAAGTTGACTCTGAAAGGAACTGTACGATAATGTCTTTACGCGAAGCTCCAATAGCTTGCCTTACTCCAATTTCGCGTATTCTTTCCATAACAGATGCAAGCATAATGTTCATAATACCAATTCCTCCAACAATAAGCGAAATTCCGGCAATTACACCCAAAACAATGTTGAAAATATTTTTGGTGCGTTGCTGCTGCTTGAGCAAAAGCTCGGGTATTGTTATTTCGAAATCGAAAACCTCATTGTGTCTCCTAAGTAACATTCTATTAATAACTTCGGCGGTTGAACTTAGGTATTCTGTTTCTTTAACCTGAACAACTATTTTATCTAGTTGATTTACATTTTCTATAGTATTGTTAGCACTGCGCGAGCTATTTAGTTGAGATATTTCATCGGCACGAACAAGCGAACGATTTTTAAATCGCATTATCATTGTTTTGGCCGGTATAAAAATTTTGTTGTCGGTGCTGCTTATTCCCAACTCGTCTGATGCTGAAGCTGTAAAATCACGACGTTCAACAACTCCAATTACTTTTAACCATATTTGTCCGCATTTAATATAATTCCCTACGGCATCTTCGTGATTAAAAAATACATTATTGATATTATCTCCAATAATACAAACTGGAAATCCATTTTCTATCTGGTTTTTATTAAATATACTGCCTTTTTGTAATGTAATA
>DAOVTY010000329.1 GCA_030632865.1 Bacteroidota bacterium | reverse complement strand
TGTACGTTATATTATAAGAATTATAAAAGCTCTTTTTCAAAAATCATCTTTCAAATACATCTATAATCGCCTCAAAGACCCAAAGTGGTATAAGATGCACTTTAAGGGAGTTAGGGATAGTTTTTAAACTAACAGATAAAATGTCGAATAGAAATATCCTCTTTAATTTGTATCTTTATATAAAACATATACAAAATGACAACAATTATTATAAACGAAAAAACAAAAAAGGGCAAGATTATTATTGACTTGATTAGAGAAATGGGGATGGGTAAAATAATTGAAGATAAAGTTAAAAAAATACCAAATAAAACAACATCAAATGCAATTCGGGAAGCAATTAATGGCGAAACAACAAGGTGTAATAGTTTCGACGAATATTTAGAAAAAGTTAAATAATGTATTCTCTCGAATTTACACGTTAATATTTTAAAGACCTTAAACTTGCTCGTAAAAGGAGTCTTGATGAACAAAAATTCGTTTACCCATATAAACTTTTTTCTTTGGTGATAACTTTATTACTTTTGAAGAAAAATAAGCAATGAAAAATTTTGATTACACAGCCATAATTGAAAAAGACGAATATGGCTTCTATGTAGGACAGGTTCAGGAAATTCCGGAAGCAATAGCTCAGGGAAAAACAATTGATGAATTAAAACAGAACTTATTAGATGCACTACAATTAGTTATTGACTATCATCGCGAACAAACAATCAGTAATTATAAAGGTCGTAAGATTATTAAGCAGAAACTTAATTTTGCCTGATGAAGCGAAGAGCTTTTATAAAACACCTGAGATTAAATGGATGTATTTTGGTTCGTGAAGGTGCCAATCATAGTTTATATATGAATGTTAAAAATAGAAAAAAATCCACCGTAGGTCGTCATCCTGAACTATCAGACCTGATGTGTAAGATTATTTGCAAACAACTTGAAATTTCAAAAATTTAATTCACATAATTCTTACTTTTTATACCCCGCATCTTCCGTATTGCGATCCCTTTGGGGCAACCTTTGTCCGTAATAAATTATTAACCGAAACAATTGCACTATTAAAGTTTTATAAAGATTTCCCTATTATAAATAATAACCATTCATGACAAAAAAAGTATTTATTTCAGGCTGTTACGATATGCTTCACTCGGGGCATGTTGCCTTTTTCGAGGAGGCTGCCAGCCTGGGTGATTTGTATGTTGGTATTGGCTCGGATAACACTATTCAACAATTAAAGGGGCGACCAACTGTTAACACTGATAAAGAACATTTGTATATGGTGCAAGCCATAAAACATGTAAAAGATGCGTGGATAAACTCGGGTAGCGGATTGCTTGATTTTGATAAGGAGATACATCAATTAAAACCCGATATATTTTTTGTAAATGAAGATGGTTTTACTCCCGATAAAGTAAAGTTGTGCAAAGAGATTAATGCAGAACTTATTGTTAGTAAACGTATTCCTCATGCAGGATTGTGCTCGTTCAACCACTTCGTTACGTCAGGTTTGTAATATTCCTTTTCGCTTAGATCTTGCCGGTGGCTGGTTAGATCAACCTTATGTTTCAAAATGCCATCCCGGGTCCGGTAATTACCATCAGCGTACATCCCGATTACCAGTTTAACGATCGTAGCGGAATGTCGAGCAGTACTCGTAAAAAAGCAATTAATTTATGGCAAACAGATATTCCGGAAGGCAACAAAGAGGTTCTTGCAAAAACACTCTTTAGTTTTGAGAATCCTCCCGGAACAAAAATAATTTCAGGGTCGCAAGATTCCATCGGTATTGTTTACCCCGGAGTAAATAAATTAAATTATAGTAATGCAAACTACTGGCCCGATTCTATTGAACCGGAAACCGATAGTACTGTTTTGGAGTTTATAGAAAAACATCTCTGGTTTATAACACTCTCTCCTCGTATTGGAGATTTTAATGTATTGGCAGATACGAATATTAATCAACCTAATGCACAAAATCTTGCAGATGCTGCCATTAGTTGTTGGCAAGCCATTCAAAATAAAAACCTGCAGAATTTTGGAAATGCCATGAGAGAGAGTTTCGAAGCACAAGTTGCTATGTTCCCAAATATGGTAAATCCTGCAATATTAGAAATCATGGAAACATACAAAAATAAAGCTCTGGGATGGAAACTGAGCGGTGCCGGTGGCGGTGGGTATTTGGTTTTGGTATCTGAAAATCCGGTTCCAAATGCCATTCAGATTAGAATTGTTAGAGGATAGAAACATAAAAACAATAAAAAACAATTTATTAAACATTATCTCAAAATAGCTATTGACTCATATTCATTATTTTGTTAACTTGTAGGTGATAATTTTAATTATTTACCCCTTTAATCCCCCAAGATTAAAGACAAAACAAAATTTACATGAGAAAAACATTTAGCTCCTTAATGGAAGATTCCCGTATTCTAAT
>DAOVTY010000265.1 GCA_030632865.1 Bacteroidota bacterium | reverse complement strand
TTATAAACCTCGAAGCACCTCCAACTGGGACAAAACGTATTATAGCGCGGCAGTTTACTTATTACAATTCGCAAGCCGATTTGAGAGATGCAATTTTGGCAATTATAAAATTCATGACAACCGATTTTACTGAGGAGGGAATGTTTATTGTCGAACACATTTTACTGCGCCCCGATGTTAAAGAAACAAATATTCCGCTAAACCAATTTATGCCAATTTGTACCAATAATTGTACAAGTTGCGAACCGGTTGATCCGTATTCATTCAAATTAACAGTAGTTCTGCCCGGCTGGACTTATCGGTTTTCGAGCCCCGATTTTAGGAAATTTATGGAGGAACTTATTCGCAGAGAAATTCCAGCGCATGTTTTGGCTCGTATTTGTTGGATTGGTTATCGTAAAAATGAAGAGGGAAACAATATAAACGAAATGGTCTTATTTCAAGATACATTTTCTGAATTTTTGAAACAGAAAACAAAGCCGAAACCCAATTATAATAAATATAAAAAAGCATTAAAAGATTTTAACAAGATATTAAGCAAACTCAACTCTATTTATCCATCAGGAAGACTAATCGATTGCGATGATGAAGACGATTTGCTGGAAGGCAAAATTGTTTTAGGCAGTACTAAAATTGGAAACCTTTAATTTAAAAGTTATGGCAGCAAAATTAAAAGATATTACAACAACATATCATACGTTTGAAGATAATCAGGTTTTAACAAAAGACCAGCTAAACGAGTTTATCAATTATTTCGAAGACCAAGATAGATTGTCGCGGGTTTCGTTGAGCGGAGTTGGCATAGTGTGCGGCTTTAGTGTGAAAATAAATTCCACAAAAAGTAAAATTACAATCTCGCAGGGTGCGGGGGTTACAACCGACGGCGACTTGATAAAACTTCAAAAGGAAATTCCTAAGTCCACGGGTAAATCAATCAGCTTAAAGCAAATTGAATACACTCATTTTAAAGAATTTGAAGATAGTTTTGCCAATTACAATTTCTTTAAAAAATCGGTAGTTATAAATGGTAAAAATCAAAAAAAAGATATTCGTCTGTTGGAACTTTTTCCTGAAAAAGTGGAAGGTGCAAAATCACTTGGAAAACTTCAGAATGTTGAAAAACTGGTTGTTTTATTGTACGTCGAATCGTACGCAATAAAGGGAGACTTGTGCACTACAATAGATTGCGATAATCAGGGAACTGAGCAAGTTGCACGACTTAGAATTTTATTGGTTTCAGAAAAAGATGCTGAATTTATTGCAAATTCAGACTCTGTTTTTAGTTGGCACAATATTGCAAAAAAATATACTGAATTGCCGGAGATTAAATTATTGCGTGTTAATCTTACAAATGCAAATAATCTCGATTCTTTAAAACAAAGTTTTGTCAATGCAGTCTCACAACAGGTTTTAACAAAGCTAAAAGAGGGCTTAAAATCAATCTTTGAAATTTTCAACAAACCTTTAGTTTCAAATAAAATTGATGAACTGTTTGACTTTATTGAATCGGGTGGCGTTGTTCCATTTGATTTTCAATATCGTTACGATTTGTTAGCCGATTTGATTGCAACGTACAATGAGATAAAACAAATTTTACTTCAAATAAATGTTGAATGTTGTCCTAATATTGGTTCTTTTCCAAAGCATATTTTGTTGGGAAAAATAATAGAAGAGAAAGAGTATAAAACTTTCAGACATCGGTTTTATAAGTCGCCCATTTCTGAAACTGAGGATACTAATTATAAAACAGTTTTAACCCTTATTAATAAGACTACACAGATTACAAATAATTTTATTACTGAACAAAAAGTTGAGAGTATTAGAATTACACCTTCGCATTTGTCGGGGAAACTTAGCGATAAAACAATTCCTTATTATTATAAATTGAATAATCGGTTTTTGGATTTCTGGAGTTTTCTGAAATTTCAAAATCTAAAAGAAAAATACAATCTAAGTTATCATTTTGAAAAACTTGCTGATGAGCCTGAAGTTAGAAAACCTCTTTTATTTAATATTGATAATTACGATTTTTTCAGAATTGAAGGTCATTTGGGATTGAGAGCGTTGGAGAGCCACGACGAAATAATTTCCCGTAGAAATACTCATGGTTTAAATTTCGATTGTATCGTTCTTGAGTTGGAAAGCGATATTCAATCGTTTACAGGTTTTATAAAAAAGCATCCGCCACTCGAACACAAAGCTGGAGTTGCAAAAGGTGGTACATTTATTTTGGTTTCGGTTGATGATAAAATAGTAGCCGATTTTTGTTTACCATATAAAATTGCCACAAAGACCGATGAGCAAAGTTGCTGTTCGTTAATGGAATGTACATATCCGTGGATTAGTTCGCTGAAATATTTGAATAACCTCGCGCGCAGTACAAAAGGTACGCAAAGCCGCAATAAACCAATGCCACAGAATTATCGGTTACAGGTTATAGAATATAAAATTAATGGTCAGAGTTTAATAAACAGAACCACAACTTTATCCATTCCATTAAAAGATATTTTCTTGAGAAGAGTTCACGCAATTACCGAAGCACTTAATAACCGCTTCGACAAAGGTGTTGTTTTCGATTTTAACGAAAGCCAAAAGAGATTTGTTATCACTCGCGCAAAAGAAGATATTTATATAATTAGGTTTAAAGATGCAACCATGGCAGTTAATAATCCGGTTTATACATATAGTAATAACGGGATGTTCAGGGATAATAAAATATTCAGACCAGATGCAATGCGTTGCCGCGATTTGAGAAAATACAACCCATCTTACTACGAAAAATTGCAGGATAAAATTGCACCGGTTGGTAAAGACGATGATAATGGAACTTTTAATGAAAAATGGAGAAAGTGGAATTTGCTTAAGGCAGCTCTCGTAAATAATGAAGTTATTAGAAAGTTGAAATTGAAAAGAATGGTAACAAAAGTGAGTGATTTGCCACAGGAAATACTGGCTGAATTACGGACTTTAAAAGTTGATTTTCAAAATGTAGATTCTACAATCGATTTACAATTTAAATTAGATGGAGATTGGGTTACCGGCGAGTGGGTTAACAAAAATATGTTAGACCACCATAGTAAGAACAAGAAAAACACACATGATAATATTGTACTGTTTGTAAATCTGCGTAAATACTTACATAGCGAAACCGGAGTTACAAAGCTATCGATTTATGTTACCAACCACGAGTATTCTTCAGTTTTCGATGCTGTAATTGAAAAATATAATCAGTTGGCTGATATTTATTTTGGGATTCCTTTGGGAGAAAATGCCATTCAGATTTAACTATATAACGAGCTTGATGATGAAGTTATACAGACTAATATTAATTGACTTGTACTTTGCGGAACCGCAATTTTGCGACGAATATCTTAAAACAAAAAGGTCTATAAAAATAAAAGGATATCAGTCGCAAATATTGTACATAACGAATGATATCCCAATGGGTAAAAACACCTTAACTTCCGAACTAAAAAGAAATAAACAATTAATGAATAAGAGTAATCCCTCAACATACATGAAAATAACTAAACAGAACTTCAATCTCAATGAACACAACCCAGTAATTCATCTCTGAATCTAATAAACCAAATTTAAGACATCTAATTTAGAAATCAAAGTTTTATGTAGAAAAAACAGCAATGAATGTAGAACAAAATCATATAATAGAAAAAGTTTTTTTTGAAGTAAATATTTCTAATATAGAATCAGCTAATTCTATTAAAAATAGTATAAATAAGTTTTTAAAAAATGAACTGTTTCCAAGGCTTGAGTTGCTTTTTGATGAATTTAATTCTGTCGAAACGGTTGTGCGCTTTGATAAATTAAATATTAATATTTCTGTTGATGATATTGATAATCTAGAGAATGTAAAATTTAAAATCTATAATGAATTAGAAAAAAGATTTAAGCAACAATTAAATTCAAATCTAAATTTGGATTCATCTAGTTTAAACCCAGGAAAGTCTACCATTCAAAGAATTTCTCGTTCAAAAGATTTAGAAACAACATTTATATTTTTTCTCGAAAATGGTTATTTGCCGTGGTATGGCAAACAAGAATATATTGTCGAATTCACAAGAAATATGAATTGGAAAATAAGTTTGAATGATAAAGTTTTTATATCTCG
>DAOVTY010000268.1 GCA_030632865.1 Bacteroidota bacterium | reverse complement strand
GTTGCATATGTTTATATGTGCAAACCGGAAATAGTTTGGTGGTTGCGCGAACGCATGGAAAGTTCACGTAATTCGCAAAAGTTTTCAGACGAAAAGCGTAAACACTTTTTTTATCACCTAAAATTAGCCGTTGGTTTCGAGAATTTTATTCATAAAAAATTTGTTGGTCAAAAACGATTTTCACTTGAAGGAGCTGAAGTGCTAATCCCGTCGTTAGATGCTGTAATAGAGCGTGGTGCTGAACTGGGGATTGAAGAGTTTGTTATAGGCATGGCACACCGCGGGCGATTAAATGTGTTGGCAAATATTCTTGAAAAACCATATAAAAATATTTTTAAGGAATATACAGGAAAAGAGTACGAAGACGATATTTCGCAGGGCGATGTAAAATACCATTTGGGTTACGAAAATGAGGTTGTTACAGATTTAGGGAAAAAGGTTAAACTGAAATTGATGCCCAATCCGTCGCATCTCGAAACCGTTGCGCCAATTGTGGAAGGAATGGTTCGTTCGCAAATTAACTCAATTTACAATCATGATTATGATAAAGCTGCAGCAATAATTATTCATGGCGATGCAGCGATTGCAACACAAGGAGTGGTCTACGAAACCACGCAAATGTCGCAGTTAAGCGGTTATAAAACCGGCGGCACAATACACCTTGTTATAAACAACCAGGTTGGTTTTACTACTCCATATACCGAGGCACGTTCAAGTACGTACTGCACCGATGTCGCAAAAGTTACTCGCTCTCCCGTTTTTCATGTTAATGGAGACGATGTGGAAGCGATGATTTTTACCGTTAAACTTGCCATGGAATTCCGTCAGAAATTTAATTCTGATGTTTTTATAGATATTTTATGTTACAGAAAATATGGACATAACGAAGGAGATGAGCCTCGTTTTACACAACCGATGTTATATAAAGCTATTTCTAAACATCCAAATCCTCGCGATATTTATTCTGAAAAGTTAGATAAGCTGGGAATAATGACACACGATGAATCTCGAAAAAAGATAAAGGAATTTGATGATTTTTTGGATGGGAAATTGAAAGAGTCGGAAAAAATTAAAAAACTTAAAATTCGTAAGTTTCTTCTGAAAGAGTACGAGAATTATGAGATGCCACAGAAAACTTCGTTTAACGAGTTAGTGGAAACCGGAGTGAACTCAGAAAAGCTTGTTGAAATTGCTGATAAAATTAATACTCTTCCGTCTGATTTGTCATTTTTCAAAAAAGTAAATCGTATTCTTTCCGATAGAAAAATGATGATGCACGATGACCGTTTAGATTGGGCAATGGCAGAATTGCTTGCCTACGGAACTTTGGTAGACGAAGGGCATCCGGTTAGGTTGAGCGGGCAGGATAGTGAGCGAGGAACTTTTGCGCACCGTCATGCTGCTTTTATTGTTGAAGGTACCGAGAATAAATATTTTCCAATAAAACACATTTCTAAAAATCAGGCACCATTTCATGTTTATAATTCGTTGCTTTCGGAGTATGCAGTAATGGGATTTGAATATGGTTATTCGCTGGCACAACCAAACGGACTAACAATTTGGGAGGCTCAATTTGGCGATTTTCATAATGTTGCGCAGGTAATAATTGACCAGTATATTTCTTCGGCATTCGAGAAATGGGGGATGATGAATGGACTTACTTTATTGTTGCCACACGGTTTCGAGGGACAAGGGCCTGAACATTCTAGCGGTAGAATTGAACGTTTTCTAGAGTTATCGGCAAATAATAATATGCAGGTTGTTATTCCATCTACTCCGGCAAATATGTTTCATTTGTTGCGCCGTCAGGTTAAAATGGAGATGCGTTTGCCATTAATTGCTTTTACTCCTAAAAGTTTATTACGTCATCCAAAAGTTCAATCTAAAGTTTCAGATTTAGCATCGGGTTCATTCAAAGAAGTTATTGATGATGCAACTGCAAATCCTGAATTAGTTGAAAAAATTGTTTTTACTTCGGGTAGATTATATTACGATTTGGAAAAGTATAAAGTTGAAAACGGAATTACAAATGTTGCAGTGGTCAGGTTGGAACAGATTTATCCGATTCCAAATAAACAGATAAATCAGATTTTAAAAAAATACGATAAATCGAATGATTTAATATGGGCACAGGACGAACCTGAAAACATGGGAGCGTGGCCATTTATTAATCGTAAACTTGGTTGTCTTGGATTTAAAAATGTTTCGCGACCTGAGAGTGCAAGTCCGGCTGTTGGATTGATGGAAAAACATAAACAGGGATTGAATGAAATTATTGAATCGGCTTTTAAGATGAAAAAAGCTGTTGAGGTAAAATAACAAATTACAAACTTCAAAATAAAAAATCAAATATTATGTTTGGAGTTTTATGAAATTGATTTTTGGTTATTATTTTGATTTTGGTTTTTGATATTTGGGATTTATATTTTTGTAATTTAGTAGTTTTTGTAAAAAGTAAAAAGATGATAATTGAAATAAAAGTTCCCAGTCCGGGAGAATCGATAACAGAAGTAGAAATAGGAACGTGGCTTGTTGAAGATGGTGCTCTGGTTGCAAAAGACCAGGAGGTTGCTGAAGTAGAATCAGATAAAGCTACTCTAACAATTGTAGCGGTTGAGGATGGCAAAATTAATATTATGGCAGCCGAAGGAGATTCAATTCCTGTTGGCAATGTGGTTTGTACTATTGATACGAGTGTTGCTGTACCTGTTTTGTCAGATAAAAAAACAGATGCTAAAACAGACCCACAATCAGAGCCAAAAACCGAAATTAAAAAAGTAGATTCTAATGATGAAGTTTCTACAGAATTCGAAAAAGTGAAAGTTACATCGCTTGCTAAAGAGATGATGAAAGAACACGGACTCTCGATTGACGATGTAATTAAGGGTTTAAAAAGGTTGGGTAAAAATGAAGTGGAAACAGTTTTAAATGCTTCACAACCCAGTTCTGTAAATCAGGTTGTTCAGCAAAAAGAGGTATCACGCGAAATTGACCGTAAAAGAATGTCGAGCTTGCGGAGAAAGCTCAGTGCACGTTTAGTTTCGGTGAAAAATGAAACTGCAATGCTCACAACTTTCAACGAAATTGATATGAGTTTTGTGATGAATCTTCGTAAAATAAATCAACAAAAATTTATCGATACTCATGGATTCAAATTGGGATTTATGTCGTTTTTTGCAAAAGCAGTTGCAATTGCCGCACTCGAATATCCTATGGTAAATGCACAATTGGATGGTGATGAAATTGTATCGCCAAAATTTGTTGATATCGGAATTGCTGTTTCAACACCAAAAGGTTTGATGGTGCCAATTGTTCGAAATGCAGAAAGCAAATCAATTCCACAAATTGAGTTGGAGATAAAACAACTTGCTGAAAAAGCACGTAATAAAAAAATTACAGTTTCTGAATTAACAGGCGGAACATTTACAATTACAAATGGTGGCGTTTTTGGTTCGTTACTTTCAACACCAATAATTAATCCGCCGCAATCTGCAATTCTTGGTATGCATAATATTCTCGAGCGTCCGGTTGCTGTTGCTGGGCAAGTTGTAATTCGCCCAATGATGTACACAGCACTTTCGTACGATCACAGGATTATAGACGGAAAAGATTCAGTGGGATTTTTAGTGAAAGTTAAAGAGATGATTGAAAATCCAGAACGAATGTTCATCGGCGGAAAAGAAGTTGGTAAATTGTTACTTGGTATTTAAATGTTTTTTTGAACGTTATCCCTCGCATAGTTATCCACAGGAGAATTTTATTTGGGATCTCTCGTTATTGGAGGAATCGTTTTTTCGAAGAGAATGGTTATTCTGTTTGTAAAAGGGAATCATATTATTGCATGAGATTCCTGTATTCGCAGGAATGAGAGCTACTTCAACCACTTCCAATTCCAGCCATAACCCAAAATGAAAACTGCTGTAATAATTGCATTTACCACCGAAAATGCATTCCAATCAATCCAATACGATGGAAGAAATAAAATAGTTATTTGCGAAATCAGATAGATAAAAAATCATATC
>DAOVTY010000109.1 GCA_030632865.1 Bacteroidota bacterium | reverse complement strand
TTAAAAATAGCCAAATACAAACAGCTAATCAGATGGAAAAGCAAAAAATACTTATTCATATCTTAAACTTTCAATTGGATTTCGTGTAGCCGCTTTCCACGACTGAAACGAAACTGTTAACAATGCTATTCCCAAAGCCAAAACTCCTGCCAGGGCAAAAATCCACCAGCTTAAAGTGGTTTTGTAGGCAAAGTTTTCGAGCCATTTATTCATGGCGTAGTATGCAATGGGCACGGCTATTATAAATGCTATTGCTACCCATTTTATAAAGTCTTTGTTTAGCATGGCAAGTATCTCGGAAATTTTAGCTCCGTTTACTTTACGGATGCCTATTTCTTTGGTTTTTTGTTTGCTAATAATTGAGGCAAGATTCAAGAAACCCATAGCTGATAGAATAATACTTATTAATGTAAACAATTGCATTAGTGTATTTTTCTTTTGATCATTTTCATACAACATTGCCACACGCTGATCGAGAAAATGATATTCAAATGGAACTCCGGGGTAGAATGACTCCCATGATTTTTCTATTCTTGAAATTGCGTCCTTTATATTTGACGTATTTAGTTTCACATTTAAGAAACCTGAGTGTTTATTATTTAAGACAAACATCATTGGTTCTGCCTGATTATGGAGAGAATTGAAACAGGCATTTTTAAGAACTCCGATTAATGATTTTACACCTTCAATTTTAGAGCCAACCATACTATCATCGAAACCGCAATAATCCATAAAAGCCTCATTCACAACAATAGTTTGTGCAGTGTCAGTAGTAAATTCCAGCGAAAAATTCCTGCCTTTTTTTAACTCCATTCCCATTAATTCAACATAGTCATAATCAATGTACATTGTATTCACAATTTTAGTAACCATTTTTCCATCTTTGTTCAAAACAAAGGCACTGCTACTCATTACTTCTCCCGGTATGTGAGAAGAAATAGAAGTATTTGAAATCAACGTGTTTTTATTTAATTCATTTTTTAACGATATGGCGGTTTGAATGGTGTTTTTCTGATCGGGCAAGTCAACTACTACAACATTATTTTTATCGAATCCCATATCACTATCAATTAAAAATCTCAACTGTTTAGTAATTGCTATAGAAGCCATAATTAGTATGATTGATAAAGCAAATTGTACTACTGCCACTGATTTACCAAACCGAAGTCCCTTGATTTTTATTTGACTGTTATTTTTAATATTAATAAGGGATAGGCCTCGTTTGTTGTATTGATTTATGAAAGGAATCAACGATGTTGTAAATGTTGCAACTGCTATTAATAATACAGACACCAACAATATGCTGTTCCCTTCAAATAATTCTTCAGGTTTTAGGGCTGTAATTGATTTTGAAAATGGAAGAGTTATTTTAAATAGTACAAAAGCCAATATTACAGCGGTGGTTACAAAAAGGAATGAATTAAGCAGAAACTGAAAATAGATACTAAATCTTGAGGCACCTATTATTTTCTTTATTCCAATGTTTTTAGAGTTGCTAATGTTCTGAAAAACTAATAAGTTACTATAATTGAGTAAAGCAATGAGAAAGATAAATAGAGCTACAAGAACCAAAATATGTGTATATGATTTATTTCCTTTGGGAAAATCATAACTCATATGTCTGGAGAAATGTAAATCTTTTAATGGAATTGCAATTGGCCTAAAATCTAAACTAATCTGTTTCCCAAAAGTCGCCATGTGCTTATTATAAAATGGCTGAAAATTGTCTATGATTGAAGCAATTTTTGATTTTGGTCTTAGTAAAATAAACGTATAAGCAGTTGGCATCCAATATCCTTCTGAGCGTTTGACAGGATTTAATTTTGATTCATCAAAGGCTGAATTCGAGAACAATACATTCATATTATGATGAGAGTTTTTAGGTGAATCTGTTATAACTCCCGTTATTGTCAAGATCCTTTTATCGTGTGTCAGCGTTTTTCCAACAGGATTTATATCTCCAAAAATCTTTTGTGAAAGGCTGTGATTAATTACAATTTGGTTGGGCGCAACCAAAGCTTCTGTTTTATTACCATAAACAAATTCAAGTGAAAAAATGTCAAAAATCGATTGATCGGTTTTATAGGCTTCTTTGATATTGAATTTTTCATTATTATTCTCTAATAAAACTGCCTGACGAAAAGCAGTTAAACGTACAGATTCTTCAACATCAGGAAATTCATCTTTTAATCCTTGCGCCATTAATGGTCCTAAAGTGGCATGTGTCATTGTATTTTCTGCACCAATTAAATCTCCACTAATGCGGTATATTCTATCTGCTTTTTTATGATGAGAATCATAACCAAGTTCAAACGATACATAAGAGTAAATATAAAATATGGACAAAACAGCAATGGTTAAGCCCAACACACTTAATATCGAAGAATTTGTTTTGCTGAAAACATTCTTTATTGCTGTTCTTAAAATTTGTGATATCATATTTTATGTTTATTTATCATTAGTAGTATATCTTTCTTAAAGCCCCTTCATGGGTTTGGGTAAAATCCTCACTATTCATATCTCAAACTTTCAATCGGATTTCGTGTAGCCGCTTTCCACGACTGAAATGAAACCGTTAACAATGCAATTCCCAAAGCCAGTACTCCTGCCAGTGCAAAAATCCACCAACTAAGTGTGGTTTTGTATGCGAAATTTTCGAGCCATTTATTCATGGCGTAATATGCAATTGGGCAGGCAATTACAAAAGCAAAGGCTACCCATTTCATAAAATCTTTGTTTAGCATCGATAATAATTCTGATGTTTTGGCACCGTTTACTTTGCGGATGCCGATTTCTTTGGTGCGTTTTATTATGGTGAAAAAACTGATTGCATATAATCCAACACAGGCAATTAAAACAGAAACCAACGACAGAAAGAGTAATAATTTTTTTGCTTGTTGGTCTTTTAAATAATGCCCTGCAATTACCTCATCGTGAAACGAATATTCCAAAGGTTTGGTCAAATTAAGTTCTTTCCTTTTACTGCGTATTATTTCCAATGCTGCAGGAATTTGATTGTTTCTGACCTTTACAAAAACATTCCCAAAATTTTCTATTTGAATGAATGCCAAAGGTTGTACTGCGTGATATAACGAACGGAAATTGAAGTCTTTAACAATCCCAATTATGGTACAATCACTACCATTCAAGACTAAATTTTTTCCTATTAACGAACCCGACTCTTGATATTCTTTAGCCGCTGTTTCATTCAAAATTACAGCTTCCGAATCGGACTTGAGCTCTTTTTTGAAAAACCGTCCTTTCAGCATCTGAAGATTGAATGTGTTCAAAAACTCATCGTCAACCGGCAAAACACTTGTGTGGAAATATTTGCCATCTTCCTGTGTCCCAAAAAATGCACCGCCCATACCTGGGTCGTCGCCAAAATAGACATCGCTTGTTGAAACTGATTGAATTGATGCATCTGTTTTTATTTCCTCAATAAAAGTTTTTCTTGTTTCCGGAGCCATACTCCACATCGAAAGCATAATCACATTTTCCTTGTCGTATCCCCGGTCTTTATTCACCATGAAACTTATCTGTTTTTGCACGAAAATGGAGCTTAAAATAATTAGTGCAGATAGTACAAACTGAAGCACAACAAAACTGTCTTTTATCAAAAAAGACCTTCTTCCGCTTGTATCTTTTTTTATGAGCGATAATGCATCCTTCTTCGAATAGATAATAATTGGAAGAATATTAGTTAGCAGATTAAAAAGCAAAAGGGCAATAAATATCGATGAGACCAATAGTACCAGTCCTTTGTCGGCAATGTTAACTTCTAGCCCGAGATATTGCAATAGAGATGCTTCGCCAAGTTTATAAATGAGTATGGCAATAGCAAAGCCGGCTATCCAAAACAGTATCGATTCGAGGATAAATTGAAAGGCAATTTGTTTGTTATGAGCTCCGTTTGTTTTCCGAATACCTATCTCTTTAAATCGTGTTGAAAGGTTGGCAATAGTAAGATTAATAAAGTTGAATGACGAGATGAGCAGAATTAGCACAGCAAGAATAATTGCACCATAAACGTATGTTTTGCTGGCAGTTATTGCAGGGTCGAAACGGTGTTTGCTAAAATGAATATCACGAAGTGGTTCTGCATTATAAAAAAGGTAAGTATTTTCTGCAAACTTTAAATCTTCCCAGTTTTTTGCATTTGTTGCATCAAGATTATTTTCATTGTCGTGCAAATAAACCGTTTTTGTTAATTTGAAATTCAATTCATCTTTGTTAATATTTGCATGGCTTGTTTTAATGTAAGTGAAATAATTCTGCGAACCCCAGCCGTCTTCGTCCGGATTTACATCTTTTATCGACTGAATAATTTTGGTTCGTAAATGAAAATTGTTTGGTAAATCTTCAAACACACCAGTAATTGTGCTGTTTTCACCACGTAAACGAACCACTTTATTTAATGCGCCTTCAACCGAACCAAAATATTTTAAGGCAACACTTTTCGCTATTGCAATATTATTTGCCGATTCAAACACATCGTCAATATTTTTATGAATATTAAATCCAAAAAAATCGAAAAATTCAGATCCAGCATAAAAAAGTGGTCCTAAATCAATCGATTCAGTTTCGATGTGAATTGTTGCATTTCCCCGTACAGTTATACGCACCGCTTCTGTAATTTCAGGAATTTCGTTTAAAACCACACCGGCCATCATAGAACTCGTAACAGCAAAATCAGCATCGTTACCATTCAATTGTCCTTGCATTAAACAGCGATAAATTCTATCATTATCAGGGATAGATTTGTCGAAACTTGTTTCATAATATACATACCCGGCGGCAAACAATATTATGGCAAATGAAAAGCTGATGCCAAATAACTTGGCAAACGATAACACACTATCTTTTCGTGCATTTCTAAAAGCTACTTTTATGTTGGATAAGTTTATCATTTGTTTTTAGTTTCAATTTATACTTTGTTCAAATTTCGTTCCTTAAAAATTTACGAAAAATACATCGGGATCTACGCTCTCCTCTATTCATATCGGAGAGCTTCGACCGGGTTGCTTGTTGCAGCTCTCTCCCGAGTACTCGGAACCAACTAACCCATAACTTATTCATATCTCAAAGCCTCAATCGGATTTCGTGTAGCCGCTTTCCACGACTGAAACGAGACTGTTAATAATGCTATTCCCAAAGCCAAAACTCCTGCCAGTGCAAAAATCCACCAACTAAGTGCAGTTTTGTAGGCAAAGTTTTCGAGCCATTTATTCATGGCGTAGTATGCAATTGGGCAGGCAATTATAAATGCTATTGCTACCCATTTTATAAAGTCTTTATTTAGCATGGTTAATATCTCGGATATTTTTGCACCATTTACCTTTCGAATACCTATTTCTTTGGTTCGTTTTTGCATTGCCAAAATCGTAAGTGCCAATAAGCCCATGCAAGCAATAAGTATAGCAATGGCAGAAAACAGGTTTAAATTATGTGCTAACCTATTTTCGGATTCATACATTTTATTGATTTGGTCATTAACAAAGCTGAACTCAAAGGGATATTCTGGCACAAACTGTTCCCATACTGATTTTAAATCTTCCAAAACTCCAGGGACTTTAGGATTCATTCGTACAATAATCTCATTGTAATAAAATGGATTCATGTTAAAACACATGGGCTTTATTTCGCTGTGTAAGGACTTGAAATTAATATCTTCCACAATGCCAACAATTATTCCTTCTTCATAAGCATATAGTTTTTTCCCAATGAGATTCCCAATTCCAATTTCTTCGGCAGCTTTTTGGTTTATAACATAGGCACACTTTCTTTCATTGTCGTAATCAACCATGTCGTTTTTAAATTCACGGCTGAAACCACGCCCTTTCACAATCTCGACTCCCAAAGTTTCGAAATAGTCATAATATACAGAGTTCCAATGCATGTTAATCGTTTTTCCTTCAGGCATTCCTTCACAACGAAATTCATCAGATGAGGTCTGAACATCAGCAGGTGAGGAAAAGGCAAGAGTTGCACTTTTAATTCCCTTCATTTTTTTTAGTTCCTCAGAGAAAGCATCAAATTTGTTATTGTACAACCCTTCGTCCACCGACATGTTTAATGGTATTGTAATTAATTCTTCTTTGGCAAACCCCGGATTATGCTGCTCCAAAAAATGAAGCTGTTTGTAGAATAGAACAGTTATTGCCAGAAGAACAACACTTACGGTAAATTGAGAGATAACAAGAATATTTACTGCTGCAGGCTTTTTATTTAGCGGCTGTTTTTTGGTTTTAAAAAGAGGTGTTGACTTAGAAGATGAGGCAATTATTGCAGATAAAAAAGAGGTCAGAATTGCGAATGCAATAATCAAACCTGACCAAAGCGTTAAAAATGTAAAGTCAATTTCTTTAATTGAAGGTAAAGAAGAAAACCGAATAGCAAAAATACTATTGTACAGGAATATTAATATCAATGAAACTACAACGCTTAGAGTTATGTACGTTAAGGTTTCCTGCAAGTGGTCTCGAAAAATTACTGCTTTTGAAGCACCGCATACTTTTTTAACACTTGTATGCATTGCCCGTTGTGAAGCACTTCCGATATAAAGTAAAATAAAATTTGCAGCCGACATAGTTAAAGTTACAAATGCAACTACAACTAAAAAGTGCAAATAGTTCTTGTTTATTGACGGTGTAGATTCCCAACCAGTTTCAGTGGTATGTATTTCTTTAAGTGGCTGCAAAAACAATTTTCCGGGTCTTTCTTTAACATGTGTTTGCAGGTAATTATATATTTTAGCGGATATTTTTTCGTTTTGTGAGTTTTGCTCTGCTATAACGAATGTGTTGATATCTGTGGGATATTTCCAACTTGGTTCAATCCATATTTGTGTAATTTTTGAAATTATTTCCAATGGCAAGACGATATCACCCTTAAAATTGGAATTTTTTGGAAAATCTTTAAAAACCCCTTGGACAGTAAATAATTTATCCTTCCCTATTTTTATTTGGTTTCCGATTGGTTCTTGTTCTCCGAAATATTTTAGGGCAGCACTCTCAGATAAAACAATTGAACTTGGCGAGCTCAAACATTTTGATGCATCACCTTTTTCAAGTGGAAAAGAAAACAGCTTGAAAAAATTTGGGTCGGCAAATATGGTTCTATTTTCATTGAACATTTTATCATCGGCAGTTAGAGCAAGATACCCCCAATAAAAACTAACACGTGTAGATTCATTAATCTCCGGGAAATCGGATTTTAATCCCTCAGCTAAAGGCCCGTATGATGTTGCACCAGATTGCTCATTGTTATCATCCTGCATTAAAATGCGGCATATCCGTTCAGAATTCGGAAGCTGAGAGTCATAATTCAGCTCCTGATAAACATAGCTCAAAAGAATCGCCGAAGCCGCAATTCCAATCGCCATTGATGAAATATTTATCAGGTTTAGCGTACTGTTTTTTCTAAAGCCACGCAATATGATTTCTAGTGTTTTCAATTGATTCTATTATGTACTATTCATATCTCAAAGCCTCAACCGGATTTCGTGTAGCCGCTTTCCACGACTGAAACGAAACTGTAAGCAATGCAATTCCAAGAGATAATATTCCTGCCACCGCGAAAATCCACCAACTAAGCGTAGTTTTGTAAGCGAAGTTTTCGAGCCACTTGTTCATTAGGTAGTAAGCAATTGGGAACGCAACGACAAAAGCTACGGCAACCCATTTTATAAAGTCTTTATTTAGCATGGTAAGTATTTCTGATATTTTTGCGCCGTTTACTTTGCGGACACCGATTTCTTTGGTGCGGTTTTCTGCTGCCATGGTTGAAAGTGAAATTATACCAAGTGTGGCAATAAATATGGCTAACATTGAAAAAATGCCCAACAGCCTCACCATAATCCTATCGGTAGTGTATAAATGATTAAATTCATCATCAATAAATTTATACTTGAATAAGCTTTCCGGAGCTAACTCTTTAACTATTTCATCAATATAATTTATGGTTTGAGCTGTGTTTCCGGCACTTAGTTTCAGCAGTGCCTTGTTGAGGTAATCGCTAGGTGCCCAATATAAAATCATTGGATCTATTTTATTGTGAAAAGATTCAAAATGAAAATTTCCTATTACACCAAGTAATGTCATGCCATTTATGTTATAACCGGCATCCTTAGTTTTAGATTTTTCTAAAATATCCCATGCTGCCTCGTTAAGAATATAACTTCCACCCCCTTCTTGTTGAACTATTTGACTTTGGATGTCCCGCGAAAAATTTTCACCCTGTATAAGTTCAATGTTCATCAATGGAATAAACTCAGGGTCGATAAAGCCATATTTGAATATATACTGCTCCTCATCGACTTCTACTGCGGTAGAATATTGGTTAAGCATAGTAATATTATCCGAAATAAATGATACTCCACCTATGTTTGGATTTTCCAGTAATTTCGATTTAAAAGTGGCTAAATTGGCCTTTAACGAAGGATCCAAATTAACACTCAATACTTGTTCATTATTGAAGCCAAGATTGCTATTCGCTGTAAATAGTAACTGTTTATAAGTAATAATTGCACCACTAATCAGTATAATCGATATAACATACTGAAAAGTGATTAAACCCACATTAAATCTGGAATTCTTTGCACCCGTCTGACTTCCTTTTGCACTTTGCCCGGTAGCAACTTTCGTTAAAAACCAGGCGGGAAATAGACCATAAATAATTCCGAGGCTTACTATTCCAACAACAATTAATAGAATGTATTTGAGATTTAACATGCTTAGAATATTTAACTCCCTGCCTATTAAATCTTGATAAGAATTGAGAGAAAAGAATACAATTGCCAAAGCAATAAAAATTGAAATTGTACATAAAATAATGGAGTCGAGCATGTACTTAAAAATGATTGCCGTTTTTGAACTTCCAAGAATTCTACGGATATTAATTTCGTTTGTTTTTTTAAGTCCCCTCGAAATGGTAAGGTTAATAAAATTAATACTTGCAATAAGTAAAATAAAAACGGCAACAATAATTAAAGTAATTAAAAGAGCCATGCTTCCGTGTTTAGTTTCATCGTTTGCACTCGTATCGGTAGCAAGATAAATATCGTTGAATGCGCGTAATTTAAAATTTGGTTCTTTAACATTCCAATTGTCATTGTTGGTGAAATGCTTGTTCATCTTTTCCTCAAGAAAATCTATATCATGATTATCGGCAAGCATAATATATGAAACCAATCCCCAGCTCCAGGTTTCGTCCGAAAGGTTAAATTGGTCTTCAACCGATTTAAATGAAGCAATAGCTTTTGCTGGCAAATGAAAATCAGGCAAATCTTTTATTACACCCGTTACCGTATAATCGCTCTCATTCCTGAAATTAATCTGCTCCCCAATGGGATTTTTATCCCCGAAAATCCTTTTTGCAATGGATTCTGATAAAATGAT
>DAOVTY010000145.1 GCA_030632865.1 Bacteroidota bacterium | reverse complement strand
TTTTCAACTTTTTTGCGATTGGTAATATCCATAATATTCCCGAATACATTAATCACTTTACCATTCTCTTTTTCGGCATTGGCAATAGTACGAATCCAAATCTTTTTCCCTTTAACTGTTGTAAAAGGAAATTCCATGTCGTAAGAAATTCCATCATTTAAACATTTCTGAAATGCCTTCTTAGCTATTGGACGATCTTTTTCATCGTAACATTCTATACTACGAGCGATATGATTGTTAAAACCTATTTCTATATTATCTTTATCAATTTCATGAATACGATAAGTTTCATTAGTCCAAAACATGTTTTGAGATTCAATATTCCATTTCCAACCACCAATTTTTGCTATATGCCCAGTAGCATTAAGTAAATTTTCACTTTCCCGAAGTAATTTTTCAGCATTCTTGCGTTCTGTTATATCTTGAAATACGCAATAAGTTTGTTTAAAGCTACCATTTGGAAGGTAACCGATACAACCTTCAAAAGAAATATCTAAATAATGTCCATTTTTATGTTGTATTTTAAACTGAACATCTTTCACATAACCTTGTCGCTTAAATTCCGGGAAGTTTTTCTCGAAATTTGGTTTCCAATCAGGATGCAGAAAATCCCCAAAATTCTTCTCTAGAACTTCTTCTTTCTCATATCCCAATGTTCTTAGCCATGCAGGGTTTACATCTTTAAAACTACCATCTTCGTTTAACGATTGATAAGACAAAGGAGCATTATTAAAAAGTGCTTTGTATTTTTCTTCACTTTCCGTTAATTCTTCTTCAGCCTTAATACGGTCTGTTATATCGTGAACAATAATTGAGAAAATATCTTGATTATCTATGAACAATTTACTTTGATAAACTTCCACATCACGAATTTTGCCATTTGCTAATTTATGCTTAAAAAGAAAATAGTTTTGTTTTCTTCTTCTGGCATAAACCATTTTTACTTTAATTTCTTCGGGGGTTAATGTGTGAATATTGCTAATATTTAAACCTATTAACCTCTCCCTGCTGTAACCATAAAATTTTGCTGCAGCTTCGTTCGCAAATACTATTTTCCCGTTATTCGGATTAACAAAAAGAATAATTGCATAGTTATTTTCGAAGAAGGTTCGATATTTATTTTCACTTTCAATTAGCTCAACTTCTGCCTTCTTTCGCTTGGTAATATCATGAATGATAGAATGCAAATAGTCTTTTCCATCAATATTAATACTATTACTATATACTTCCACATCTATGATTGTACCTTCGGCATTTTTATGCTTAAATTCAAAATATCTTTTCTTGCTGGCACTTGCCAATTTCATTTCTATTTTAATTTCTTCAGGTGACAAGGTATTTATTTGAGAAATATTCATTTCTTTCAACTCTTCAACAGACCAACCATATAGCTTTGTTGCGGCTTTATTTGCATCTTCAATATTTCCTGTCTCAGGATCTAAAATAAGCTTAACAGCAGAATGTTCATTAAAAAGAGCACGAAATTTTTCTTCACTTTCTAATATTCTATTTTCTTCATGATTGCGCTCAGTAATATCTTCAATATGAACCAAATATCCATTATCGTTTATCTCTGAAATTTTGACTGAAATAAGTAAAAAATTTTAAAAACATTTACCCGATTTCGATGTCTTATACAAGTTATGTTTCTTAATCAATTCAAAATCGAATTCAGTTTCGTATTGAAATGGATTACCATTTTTTACCTGTTTTTTTGATTCTTCGGTTAGATTTGGGTCTTCAAAAAGTTTGAAACCCTTAATTTTTTTAATATCCTCTACTCCAAATATATTTAAACATTTTTTATTTGCATCAATAAGCTCACCCTCCGAATTGTATATTTCAATTGCAATTGGAGCTTCTGAGAATATACTTTTAAATTGAGCTTCACTATTTATAAGTAATTTCTCAATTTGCTTCTGCTCCGTAATATCTCTACTAATTGTAAGCACATTTTCACCAATAAAACTAAAATTGTTTTGTAGGTAACTCCAACTTCCATCTTTATTCTTAAATCTAAATTCTATTGTTTCAGTATATAAGGAATCACTTTTTTGAAAAACCGATTTAAGTTTTATGCTAATATATTTCTTAATTAGAATTAATAAAACACTCCTGTCTTTGGGATGAATAAAATCCAAACTAGATTTACCCAACATTTCTTCCAGCTTATAACCGGAAGATTTTAAAATAGAAGGGCTTACATAAATATATTTAGATTTTAAGTTGAAAGCTGTTAAAGCAATATAATCCACTGCATTTTCAGCAATAATTTGAGAATAATCTTTATTCTTTTTCAACTCAGCATTTTCAGCTTTTAATACCTCAATCTCAATTAAAAGTTGCTCATTGGTTTTATTGGTATGATTTCTCATAACGTTTTAAAAGTAAGGTTATGTCTTTTTCGTCAGCTGTTTGAACTTAAGTTTAAAAGACTTCTTTTGTTGGCTAATTATTTGCAATATAAATATTTTAATCTTTATTAGAAAACCATACAACTATAAAGTAATTGATATTGTGCACATTAATCAGTTTCTACCTAAAAAAAACAGAATAATAGTCAATAACAATTCACATTTTTCATCGTAAAAATAAAAATATAAACTACTGATATTTAACACTAATTACTTTTTGCATCAGAAAGGTAACCTCAAAGTACGGCTTTCTATTTATAGATTTGCTTGCCAGATTCAACAAATACAACTATTTAAGAAACCGCTGGGGGCTTTTTCTCAGAAGAACAAATTATATCAAAAAGTAATATTTGTTTATTTTGAATTCACCTTAATTACAAACATCTGCCGCGTTCCATTTTCTGCAATACCCGGAACAAGTATAGCATCGTTGGTACGGTTCCAACGGGGTGCAGGATCGATACGAATATCACCACTATATTCTCCTTTACTTATTCCTTCACTCCTAACAAAAGCACCATCATTTCGACGATAAATAGCATAATAATTCTTCCCCGATTTACCATACCCATTTACAAACCAATTACCATCAGGAGAGAGTGAGACATCACCTTCAGGATTTGGAAACATTTCAGAATCGCCTATTTGACCAACAATTTTTTTACTATCGATATTATATAAAACCTGCTGTTTAACTCCGTCTTTTTCGTCTCTAGCACTTCCTATTAATAGGTTTCCTTCAGCCCATTCCGGATGACCACCAATAAATTGGTCGTGTAGAGTTAGCCCTGTACCATCGGCATTAATCGAACAAGGAGTATTAACATTATCACCTTTATTTTTCATTGTTTTGCTCCAACCCCCTCTTACAAAAAAATAAACCCGATCAGCATCACGGTTCCATAGAGTGTGGTTTATAAATAATCCAGTGTGATTTAAATCTGGCCTACTCTCTTTTAATTTTTTCTCAAGTTGATTGTAAGAAACAAGTATTCTCTTCTCTCCGGTTTTAACGTCAACTATAAAAATTCCATCGTTTTTTGGTGCAATTTCTTCTTTAGACCAATCTAAAGCTTCCGGATAACCCGTAACTAAACGTAGTCTTGCAAGGCGACCGTAGTTAATTCCCAACCAGGCCGAACCATCTGCAGCAACACCTCCATTACCAATTGGGGTATCATCGAAACGGAACTCGCGTACACGTTTTTTCTTTTCAATATCATAGATAACTGTATATACTTTTCCTGTTTCAACATCCCTGTCGTTAAAAAAGAATTGGGTTTCAGGAGCCAAAGGATTCCAATAAAACATTGTTCCCTGCTGTGGATTCCATGCATTTGTTTTATCTAGCCTGATAATTTTATTATCATTGTGAGTATCGATAATAAAAATTGTAGCTGCTTCTTCCGGTTTAGGCAAACGGTCTATATTTTCTATTTCCATTCCAAGAATATATCGGTTTGATGCATTCCATGGTATAGTTCTACACTGTCCTATATATCCAAAAAAGTGATGTTTGGAACCGGAGGTAAGTTGCTCTATTTTTATATCGAATGAGGAAGATTGTGCATGTAGTTTTACATTTGGCGTAAAAACAAATAGTAACACAAAAACTAATAACCAACTTTTTCTTATAAAATGTATCATAATGTATAATTTATAAATATTTCGATTTAAAATTCTCAAAGCTTGTAAAAAAAACAATTTCAATTATTTATTTAAGTTTTATAATATACGCCTGCCTTTCGCCAGTAGTTACCGAATTAAATCCTATCATATCTCCATTCGGACTCCAGCGTGGGTGTAAATCGCACTGAGCATCTTTTCCATTATCTTTGAATACCGCAGGATGAACATATCTTCCCATTGGCAAAACTGCTTCTGTTTCCATATTCATAAGATAGAGTTTTTGCTCTTTACTAATTCTGGTAGGATAAGTATCTGTAACCATCCATTTCCCATCTGGAGAAAAAGTACCATGCCCATCGTAATCAAGTAATCCATTTCCAAGTCGATAATAATTTTTCTGACCGATTGTAAAAAGAATATGCGCCTTGTCTTTAGCGTCAAATTCTCCGGTAATCATAAGTTCATCTTCTGTAAGCCAATCAAAATGAGAACCTCCCCAACCATCAGGAAAACAACGCTGAAGATTTTCACCATCTCTGTTAACAATAAAAGATGTTGTATTTCTAACCGGAATGGCTCGCGACAACCAGAATATTTTACCTCCTTCTCTACTAAAAAGAACGTGGTTAAAGTATCCTATTCCCTCTTCTGGAACAACAGGAACTTGCTCTTTTACATCGTAAATAGAGATTAAAAGTTCTGCATTACCTGTTTCTAAATCTACCAAAAACAGCCCATCATCTTTGGGGAATTGCACAGATAAACGTGCATCCTGACCACCGCCGCCATAACCGTACGACTCTCGCGTAGTTCGCAAACGCGAAAAATTTATGCTAATTGCTTCTTTTCCATTTGGAGAAACTGCAGCAACAGGGTATGGAATTGTCTTTATTTTTTCTTTTGTATGAACATCCATTATAATAGAAACAAACTTGCCATCCACAAAATCGTTATAGATTATTCTAGAATTAGGATATGTTCCGAGCCAGTGTGCCATGCATCCTTGTTGAAAATTCCAAGCTCGAGTTTCTGCAAGTGGAATAAATTCATTGGTTTCTAAATCAACCAATCCAAGTGTTGCCGCATCTTTTTCATTAGGTAGTCTATACTTAATTGGGGTTTGCAAAACTGTTACATATCTTTGGTCAGCACTCCATGAATTTATGCCATAATAACTGGCAAAAAAATGTTCATTCGGACCAGATGTTATTGCCATTGGTTTTGAAACTATGGGAAATTCGCTCACTAATTTGTTACTGTTTGTTTTACAGCCTAATTGCATAAAAACAAATACAGATAAAATTATTACAGAAGATTTAAAGAAAGTTACTCTTAATTTCATAATATCTTTTTTGACATTTTTAATTAACTTTTAAGAAATTCGACTAAATGCATCTGCCTTGTTCCTGTCTCATTATCAATGGCATCGAAACATATTTTATTTCCTGCAGGATTCCAACGCGGATGGAAATCGCAACGGATATCACCTGATAAATATTTTTTGTCGTTAACGGGTTTACTGCAAAGAATCATGCCTTTGTTAAGTTCCATATCCCAAAGCCATAACGATTGCGAATTGCTCTCTTTTGTTTTTCGATCTGTTGTCATCCAACGGGCATCGGCTGTAAATGTGCAGTGTCCGTTACCAAGAATAAAATTATCGCCAACAACATTGTAATCCGATGTTTTATCAGGAAAAAGATAATGTTTCATTATTTCCCCTTCAGGTGGAGTAAAAGTTGCAATAATCTCATGATTATTTCTCCAACCAAAGTGTGAGACTCCAGTACCAAATGGTATAACTTGTGCTAAATCAGAACCATCCATATTTGCCGTAAACATAGCCGAATCTAAATTATCTTTTTCGTCTCTTGTTCTGGCTAAAAATAAAAAACGAGTGGCTGCCGGATTAATTACAGTGTGGTTAAACCACATGTGCCTTTTTGCCAAAGCAGGATATTGAGATACCGATTTCTCTAAAACCTCCTTTATGCTAACTATTAATTTTGTTTCATTCGTTTTTAAATCAATAAGAAAAACACCATCTTTATCAGGATGAGCCTCGTTTGCATAAGGGTCTGCAGCATTAGCATATCCAACTACTTTTCTTAATCGGCCCAATCTGCCATAAGTTAAACTTAAAGCATATTTTCCTTCTGTGGCAACAGCACTAATTGGGCGTGGGAGTAATGACTTCATTCCACTATTAACATCCAATTTTACAGATACCAACTCCTTTCCTTTTTGACTATTAAAAATTATTTCTGAGTCTGGTTTTAATGGATTCCAGTGAATAAGTGATCCTTGTTGAAGATTCCATGCCGAAGTTTTATCTAAAGTTGTAAAAACTCCATTCTCTTGATTAACCAAACCTATATTTGCAGTTTCTCCTGGATTTGGTAACCTATTTTGAAAATCGGATTGCAAACAAACCATTTTTGTTTCTGAACGATTCCAGGGCGACATTCCATAATAACCAAAGAAATGATGTTTTGGTCCCGATGTCAATCTTCTAACTTTAAATTTTGGTAACTCACTCTCGATAAATTCAATATTTGGCGATAAATTGAAGTTAAAAGGTGCAACAAATAATGCTCCTAAACCAACAGATGAATTTTTTATAAATCTCCTACGTTCCATTAATATTGTATTCAAAGAGGTCGTCTAAAATCAAATAAAATTTTAACTTTAGACAACCTCTATTTTTATTTTATAACTATATCAAAATTATTTTGCACCAATCATTTTATTAAATACCTCCAATTGTTCTTTCATGGCAACAATTCTGTCGGTAGGAGATGTTCTTGCTTCAAGTAAAATCCAACCTTCATAATCTATATCTGTAAATAAATTCATTAGTTGTTGATATGGATAATCTCCAACGTTTAATTCACGAATATGAACAGTATCGCCAAACCATTTTTTTACTGAATTAAAATTCGCTTCTAATCCTGGATCTAATAAATCCTGATCGTTACAATTCCAACACATTTTCACACTTTTTTCAGTTACTTGCTCAAAAATAGCTTTCATGTTAGGTAATTGCTGCGTAAGACTTCCGTGAACCTCTACGCGAATAACTTGTCCTAGATCGCTCGCAACTTTTCCACATTCATTTAATGAGGCCGCAATTTGCGCAATAGTCTTTTCTTTTGAAACTTCTTTTGGCAAACCATTCGGTTTTACTTTAATTCCGGTAGCACCAATGTCTTTACACAACTTAAGATAATCTATAGTTCCCTGAATATTCTCTTTTACCTGAGCCTGATCTACATGATGATAATCGAAATTAGAACCATATCCAACACATGTAACAGGGCTGTCGGCAAAACGTTTTTTAACTGCCTTCCGCTCTTTTTTGCTTAAACTTGTTTCAACTCCATGAGCATGCTGTGTACGTAATTCAATGCCCATAATACCAGCTTCTTCACAATTAGCAATTAAAGTTGGCAAATCCCAGTCTTTACCCCACTGATATGTAACCAAACCTAACTGCATTTTAGATTTTTTCATCATTGCATGTGCCGAAAATGGATCTATCAACGAAAGACCTACTCCAGCAACCAAACTCTTTTGTAGAAAACTACGACGTGATTCATTTTTTTCCATAATAAATTTAAATTTTAATTATTAGATTATTGTTTTGAATATTCATCAGCCAATTTATTAATTTCAATATCAGTTAAATTTTTATCAGCAAAAACAAGTCTATATTTAAATGTTACCGACTCCCCTTTTTTCATACTAAAATTCAGCTCTTTTTCACCCTTGGAGAATATTTTCTGACCAAGAGGATTTGCTGCGAACAAACCGTAGTCGCGAGCATGCCAGTATGTTGGATATCCAACATTTGCCGGATGGTCGATAATTATTATTGCTATAGT